>JAZPZG010000074.1:0-27744 GCA_045544575.1 Clostridia bacterium | reverse complement strand
TAGATTTCTTGTCTTCCTAAGACCGCTTGGCCCCCGACTTGGCAACCTCTGCAGGAAAAGGACTTGAAGCAGACGTTGCAGAAAGTAAGCTCTCCGCCTTCGGAGGCACACCGTTTATCTTAAACGAATTCGAGTTTATCGGAGAAGAAGGGCTTTTTATCGGCTTCAGTGAATTAAAAGCAATGAGACGCAGCGCAACCGAAAAAATGATTGCAGAGCGCGCAGGTCGCATTTTAACGACGGAGGTGACCGCAAAATGAATCAGCTGATTTCATTGTATTTTTATAAGGCAGAGGATTTCTGTGCCTTTGCAGAATCGGGAAAAAGCGCTGACGTTATTTACGTTCCGGTATTGCCTTTCCTGCGCGGAGCGGAGGATAAATTAACCGCGGCAGTTCAGCTTTTGAAAAAAACACAAAGCAAGTCAGGAAAAGCACCGATGATTGTCATTGCGTTGCCGTATATAATGAGGGGGAAAACGCTTGCCCTTCTGAAAAAGAACTTTGACATGCTTTGCGACGTTGCGGATGGTTTTCTTCTTCAAAATATAGGAGACTTTGATATTGTTAAAAATCTTGCGTCTCAGCGCACCGTGAAGCTTTTCGGAGATTATTCTCTGAACGTCACAAACAGTGCAACAGCAGAATACCTCGGAAAACAAGACGGCCTTTTTTCTGCTGCAATTCTCCCCGAACTGACTCGTGAAGAACAGCTAATGCTTGCACGTGAGTTTCCCGAAAACTTAATTCCCGAAATTTGCATGGACGATAACGTTATTGTTATGAGAAGCGAGCATTGCTTTGCCGCTGAAAAGGAAGGCTATCATTGCGGACGTTGCGGTTTATACGGTACCTCGGCACCGCCGCTGTGTGATATCCACGGCAACGTTTACCCATTGATTTGTAATCCCATAGACTGCAATTCAATACTTTTGGCCCCGAGAAAAGGACAAAACATCTCAAAAGACAGCAATGCCGTTCCCGATGATTTTAAGACATGTGACCGCACACTGATGTTGCGTTATTCTGTTATTATGTGATATAATTTTACCATAGCTTTACGAAAAAGGAGTGACTCCGATATGTCATGCACTGATACGGGCAATACAAAATTTTCTATAGGTCAGGATTCTCACGCTTTTGAAGAGCAGACCGAGAAGCCGCTTATTCTCGGCGGAGTTTTTTTTGACGGGTATCCCGGCATGAAGGCGAACAGCGACGGCGACGTTGTACTTCACGCACTCACAAACGCCGTATCGGGTATTACTTGTCGTAACATTCTCGGAAGCATTGCAGATAAAATGTGCAAGAGCGGCATCACGGACTCTGCTGAGTATTTAAAAGTTGCACTTGACGACTTAAAATCACTCGGCATGGAAATTGTACACGTGTCCTTTACCATGGAATGTCTGAGGCCCAAAATTTCCCCTAAAGTACAGGAAATGCGGGAAAGCATAGCAGCCCTGCTCGGAATTACACCCGACTGTGTGGGAATTACCGCAACCACAGGAGAAGGGCTCACAGCCTTTGGAAAAGGTGAAGGTATTATGGTTTTCTGTGTGCTCAGCTGCCGTTGTTCAAAAAAAGGACAAGCACACACGTAAAATACAAAGGAGAACAAACCGATGAAAAAGTATTACGACGATGCTCTTTCCCTTATAAAAAAAGCTTCCTTTACGGTACCGCTTCTGCTGACATTGTTGCTGGGCTTCGGCTTTACGCTTACCCATTTTTCCGTGGGAATAGATGACCTTACGCGTGAACGTTATATTTCGGGACATCTTTTTGCACAGGGCCGTTTCAGCAGTACAATTGTAAGCTACTTGTTCGGCTTTACGGACGTTGTACCTTTTGCGGAAGATTTTACTGCCGTTGTGTTCCTGTTTTTTGCGGCAGCGGTTTTCTGTATCGTTTTGAAAAATGCCTCTCACGGAGCGTTTAGCGACACCTTGTGTACCGTTTTTGCCTGCTTGTTTGCATCTTACCCTCTTATAAATGAAATTTTTATATTCAGCGGTGCAAGTCTTAATATTTGTATCGGTTACTTTCTTACGGGACTTTCGTTGCTTCTTGCGGAAAAAGTCCTTGATTCCGACGGCAAAAAAAAGCTTATCCCCACCGTGCTTAACTGTCTTATCTGGATATTTTTAATATCGCTGTACGAATCGTTTGCTTTTGTGTACATTCTCTGCGTCTGTATAGTTTTACTTCTGAAAAATCTTTTCGACAAAACTCACAAGAGAATGTCGGTAAAAGAATGTGCGATTCAAATTGCAGTATACGCATTTCCTTTGATTGTAGGTACGATAATTGAATTTATCCTCGGTAAAATTATTGTTTCGGTGTTCTTCGGTCAAAGCGGCAGTATCTATACCGGAAACTCAGTTGATATAGGAGGAATACTTTCACCCGGAACAATTGTGTCATCGCTTTATACGATATTCAGAAATCACTTTTTAAGCGGTTTTTGGTATCTGCCCATAGGAATTTTTGCGATTTGCGTTTTTATATCGTTAATTACCTGTATTGTCCTGTGCGTAAAGAGAAAAAATATGTTATACGTACTTTTTTACGCAGGCATGTACTTCTCGCTTTTCGCACTGGGAATATTGACACAGGGAAATCTTAAATACCGCATCTGTCAGACCTACGCAGTTTTTACGGCTTTTACCATATTGTTGCTTGTACATTTTATAACAACAAAATTCGACAAGCCTGCCATCAAGAACGTCGTTGTTGCTCTTTGCGGAATATTGGTGTTTTTTCAAGCCTCTGCCCTAACAAGCTACTTTGCAGACGATTATCATCGCTGGGAAGAAGAAAAAAACGTTCTTACCACTGTTGCACACGAAATTTCTTCAAAAAACTTTAACCCTGAAAAGCCTGTTATTTTTATAGGTGAATACACCCTCAGCGACGATATTCTCGACCGCAAATTCGTACGCAGTGACAGTAAAGGCTACAAAGCGTTGGAAAAAATTTGGGGAATATTCGGAGGCAGTATTGATAATACAGACTACGACGAGGTGCACGTTTTGCTCAGAGCACAAGGAGAAAACGGCTCTCTGATTAATTTCGGAATAGATGCCTTTAAAGAGTGTAACACCGATCTGCTTGCTGTATTCAAATATCTCGGATATGATTTTAAGCAGGGCGATTATACACGCTACCTGGAGCTTTGCGATTCCCAAACCGAACAGCCTGCTTTTCCCGCAAACGGCTATGTCACCGAGCTTGAAGATTGCATAGTTGTCAATTTTGGATAAATTTTGTATGTTTTGCACAAAAAAAAGACTTACAAAAGTAAAAGTTTGACATAACAATGTACAATATGATAGAATACATGAGCGTTATAAGCGCTCTTTAATACGTTATAAAGTAATCTAAGAGGTATACTGATTATGATAGTGAAATTGTCAGATTATGTCGCTGACTTTCTGGCCCAAAACGGCATACAACACGTATTTACCGTTACGGGCGGAGGTGCTATGCATCTTAATGACAGTCTGGGACATCATCCTGCGCTGAAATCCATATATAACCATCACGAACAAGGATGTGCGATTGCAGCAGAAGGTTATACGAGACTTTCGGGAGAGCTTTGTGCTGTTTGTGTAACAAGCGGCCCCGGAGGCACCAATGCCATCACGGGAGTATTAGGCGGTTGGCTCGACTCCATTCCAATGTTCGTAATTTCCGGACAGGTAAAAAGAGAAACAACGACGTGGAGCACCGACGTGCCTCTGCGCCAGCTCGGCGACCAAGAGTACAATATCGTGGCAAGTGTTAAGCCCATGACGAAGTATGCCGTAATGATTACCGAGCCCAACGAAATAGCCTATCACCTTGAAAAGGCTCTTTACCTCAGCAAAACAGGCAGAGGCGGTCCGGTATGGCTTGATATTCCGTTGGACGTTCAGGCTGCCCGCATTGAAACAGACGACTTGAAGCATTTCAATGCAGAATCAGAGGGCATTGATGAAAAAGCCGCTCCGGTCAGCAGTGAGCAGATAAACGCTGTTCTTGGCAAGCTTTCACAGGCAAAGAAGCCTGTTATCATAGCAGGAACCGGAATCAGACTTTCGGGCGGATATGAAAGCTTTATAAAAATGGTTGACACCTTGGGAATTCCCGTCGTTACGGCTTGGAATGCACATGACGTTCTTTGGGACGAGCATCCGCTGTTTTGCGGCAGACCGGGCACGGTAGGAACACGCGGCGGAAACTTCATAATGGAAAACGCCGACCTCGTAATGTCAATCGGTTGCAGACTCAACATCAGACAGATAAGCTACAACTATAAAGGTTTCTCCAAAAATGCCTATAAGATTATCGTAGATATTGACCAAGCGGAGCTGGATAAGCCTACTCTGTCACCTGATATGAAGATTTGCGCCGATGCAAAAGACTTTACGGAGACGCTCACGTGTGCCGCAGAAAAGAATCCCCTCACGGTAGATTCCAAGTGGCGCAATTGGTGTCGTGAAATAAATACGAAATATCCCGCAGTGCTCGATGAGTACAAAAAGCAAGATAAGCCTCTTAACCCGTATGTTTTTATGGAGGGCCTGTTTGATTGTCTTTCGGAAGGGGATACTATTATTACAGGTAACGGAAGTGCTTGTGTTATTGCTTTCCAAGCGGCAAACATAAAGAAAGGTCAGAGACTTTTTACAAACTCAGGCTGTGCAAGCATGGGTTACGGACTTCCCGCTGCATTGGGCGGTGCCGTAGCACTCGGTGACAAGAGAGTTATCTGTCTTGACGGAGACGGAAGTCTCATGATGAACATACAAGAGTTGCAGACGATAAGCTACAACAAGCTCAACTTTAAACTTTTCGTTCTCAACAACAACGGATACCATTCTATCCGTCAGACACAAACAAACTTATTTAAACCGCCGTTTGTCGGTGTTTCAGCAGAAAGCGGTGTAAGCTTCCCCGAGTTTTCAAAGGTAGCGGATGCTTTCGGTTTTAAATATGCAAAGGTAGATGCACTTTCCTCCATGAAGGAAGACATCAGTGCCGCACTTAGCAAGGAAGGACCTGTTCTTTGCGAGGTTTTCCTCGACGAAAAACAGTTCTTTGCGCCTAAGCTGTCATCACGTGTAAATCCGGACGGAACCATTGTATCGCCTCCTATAGACGATATGTTCCCGTTCCTTGAAAGAGAAGAATACGAAGCAAACAAGTTTAACTGAAAGGATGGTCTTTTAATTGATGAATTCTATTGAAAAACGAATGCTTGATATCCTTAAAGAGTTGAAGCAAAAGCATAATATACTTGCTGTTAAAGCAGAATTTGAAGCAGAAGGAACAAGAAAAGACGAGCTTGTTAATCTCGCAAATATAGTTTCCCGTGCAGACCTCGACATGCACGTAAAAATCGGCGGCTGCGAGGCTGTACGCGATATGCACGAGTGCCGTACCTTCGGTGCCGAGGCTATTATCGCCCCCATGATCGAATCGCCCTTTGCAATGAAAAAGTATCTTCAGGCTATTGATGCGGTTTACACGGAAGAAGAACAGAAAAATATGCGTTACGTTTTTAATGCTGAAACTATTACAGGCTACAATAACCTTGATGACATTATAGCCGTTCCCGGTTTTAAAGAGCGTATTGACAGCGTTTCCGTAGGAAGAGTTGATTTCAGTGCCTCTTTGGGACTCAGCCGCGATGCCATAAATACAGACCAGGTAACACCGTATCTTGAGACCATGCTTCGCAAGTGCCATGCGGCAGGAATTAAATGCGGCTTCGGCGGAGGCGTTTCCCCTGAAACCATTCCCGTGTTTGAGAAAGTAAAGGACGTTCTCTATAAATTTGAAACACGCAAAATTGTGTACAGATATTCAAGTGACCTTCAGGTTGTTGATGCCTTGATTTTAGGAATGGAGTTTGAGCTTCTTTATCTCAAGAACAAGAACAACCTCTACACGTATCTCCAAAACGAGGACGTTAAGAGAATTGCAATGCTTGAAAAAAGATTTAATGACACGAAGGAAAAATACGCAAAATGAAAAAAACAGCGATTTTAGGGGCGGGCGGCTTTGTCGGCCGCAGCCTCACCGCATATCTCGGCAATAAACACGAAGTTCTTCCCATTACAAGGAAGAACTTTAGTCTTTTAGACGACGATGCGGTTGAAAATTTTATAAGAACCGAAAAACCCGATGTTATTATCAACTGTGCAAACGAAGGCGGTGCACGCAAAGGCGGGTACTCAGAGGCGACGGATATCGTGGCAAATAACCTCCGTATGTTCTTTAATATAGAACGCTGTATGACCCCTGATATGAAGCTCATAAACTTCGGAAGCGGCGCACAGTACAATAAACAGCGTGACCTTATTAACGTAAGCGAGGACACAATCGGCAAAGTTATGCCCAAAGACGCGTACGGCTTCAGTAAAGTGGTTATGTCAAAATTTATTGCAGGCCATCCGGAAAAAAAGATCTACAATCCTATTATTTTCGGACTTTTCGGACCCTTTGAGGACTACACCTTCAAGTTTATCTCTAATGCCTGTATGAAAAATTTATTGGGCCTTCCCATTGTAATTAATCAGAACGTACGGTTTGACTATCTTTATATTGATGATTTTATGACAATTATCGATAGGATTATAGACGAGGACGACGTTCCGCACAGAGAATTTAACATTACACCCACAGATTCAATAACGTTGGTTGATATTGTTAATATAATAAACAAAATAGGCAAAAATAAAAGTGAGGTTACGGTACGCAACCCGGGACTTAATTTTCAATATACGGGAAGCAACGAAAAGCTTATCGAAAATATGGGCGGCAGCTACCAATTCCTCTCATACGAGGAAAGTATCCGCAGACTTTATGCCTACCTGGAATCAAATTTGGACAAACTCGATACCGAAGCAATCCGCAGGGACGAGTACATTAAATTTTGCCGAACAAAGGAGCAAGACAAAGCATGAAAAAAATAACTGTATTGGTGCCATGCTATAACGAGGTTGAAAACGTTGAGCCTCTGAGCAAAGCGATAATTGATATTTTTGAGAGTGATATGACTTTGCAAAAATACACTTTTGACATTCTTTTCATCGACAACTGCTCCACTGACGGTACAAGGGACAAATTAGAGGAGCTTTGCGCGGCAGACAAGAGAATTACTGCAATTTTTAATGCTAAGAATTTCGGTCAATTTAATTCTCCTTTCCATGCAATGCTTCAGGCAAAATGCGACTGTCTGATTTCGATGTGCTGTGATTTTCAAGACCCCGTCGAAATGCTTCCCGTGTTTGTGCGCGAATGGGAAAACGGCTACAAGATAGTCTGCGCCATTAAGAGCCAAAGCAAGGAAAATAAGATTCTCTATGCATTGCGCTCCGCATATTACAAAATGATTAAAAAGTTCTCCACGGTTGAGCAAATAGAACACTTCACGGGCTTTGGTCTTTACGACAACAGTTTTCTTGAAGTTTTGAAAAAGCTTGACGACCCTACTCCTTTTCTCCGCGGTATCGTGGCAGAGCTTGGTTTTAAGAGAAAAGAAGTTCCATATTGTCAGCAGGAACGCAGAGCAGGAAAAACGCATAACAACTGGGCAAGTCTCTTTGATGCCGCTATGCTCAGTTTTACTTCATACACCAAAATAGGTGTTCGAATGGCTGTTGTCTTAGGCGCAATTCTTTCTGCTTTTAATGCACTGCTCGGACTTCTTTACATAATATTTGCCTGCATTTTCCCTCAGCTTTGGTCTTTGTGGGTAATCCCCATATTAATTGCAATTTTCTTTGTAGGCTCCGTTCTGATGTTCTTTACGGGCTTTGTGGGTGAATACGTTGTTTCCGTAAGTAAGCGTGTAACAAACAGACCTCTCGTGGTAGAAGAAAAAAGACTGAATATGAAAAATGACAGCGAATAACAACTCATTTTACGGGCAAGCACGGAGCACTACATCGCTTGCCCGTTTTTGTTAAGATTACTAAAGGATTATTTAAGGAAAAATTGTTATTATCCTTTTGAGGTGATTACCGTGCAGGTTTTGGTTATTGAGGATGAAAAGCGTCTTGCAAAGGCTCTTAAACAAATATTGGAAGAAAAAAAGTATATGGTTGACGTCGTTTTTGACGGTAAAGACGGTTTTGACTACGCAGTAAGCGGAATCTACGACGTTATTATACTTGACGTAATGTTGCCGAAAACGGACGGCTTTACGGTAGCCTCTGAGCTTCGCAAAAATAAAATCGAAACGCCTATATTGATGCTTACCGCACGTGAGTCTGTTGCAGACAGGGTGTCGGGACTTGATTGCGGTGCTGATGACTACATGACAAAGCCCTTCGCTCCGGAGGAGTTACTGGCAAGACTGCGGGCTCTTACCAGACGCCGCGGAGAAGTTATTCTGGACATAATGGAATACGGAGACGTTTCTTTTAACATTTCGGCAGGAGAGCTTTCCTGCCGCGGAAAGTCAATTCATCTCAACTACAAAGAATCGGAAATTTTTAAAATTCTGTTATCCAAAGGCGGCGTTATCATTTCAAAAGAGGATATTATCACCCGTGTTTGGGGCTATGAAGCTGACGTAGGCGACAGCAACGTTGAAGCATACATTTCATTTTTAAGAAAGAAATTACTTTTTGTAGGCTCGGAAACACAAATACTGTCTGCAAAAAAATTAGGTTACAAACTGGAGGCACCCAAAAATGCTGAATAAACTGAAACGAAAATTTATAACCATAAACATGTCACTGGTAGGTCTTGTTATCGCAGTGGTCTTTGCATTTGTCTGTTCGTATACATACACTGAAAACTACTCTGATTTATATAAACGCCTTGAAAAGGCTCTTGACATTCAAAATGCAGTAAACCAAATTCCTGAAATAGGCGGTGGTGGTAATCACTTTGATAAAGCTCCCGAAATTGACTCTACGGTTACTTCAACGGTGGTTGTCACCTTGGATAAAGATAAGAAGCTCCTCTACAAATCTGAATTTTTTGCAAAAATTTCAGACGAAGCCTTAAATTCCATAATTGAAATTGCCTTAGACTCTGATAAAGATTCCGATATGATTTCGAGCATGAAAGTGATGTTTTTAAAGGAAGTAAGTCGCTCAGGCAAAACAAAAATTGCAATTACCGACACGACGGAGCTTTATGAAACAATGAATACAACGGCAATCACAGGCCTTATTCTCTGTGTCGCCATATTGGCAATAATGTTTGCGGTAAGTCTTTTCCTCTCATCGCTTGCAATTAAGCCGGTTGATGAAGCCTGGAAAAAGCAAAAGCAATTTGTTGCCGATGCCTCTCATGAATTAAAGACACCGCTTACGGTAATTCTCGCCAATAACAACATTCTCCGTTCTCACCCTGAGCAAACAATAGAAGAACAAAGTCAATGGCTTGAAAGCACCGAAGAAGAGGCAATCCGCATGAAAAAGCTTATCGACCAAATGCTTTTCCTTGCAAAATCTGATGCCGAACAAAAGCCGGCAACACTTACCAAGACCAACGTTTCCGAAATAACGGAACGCGCCGCACTGACATTTGAACCTGTTGCCTTTGAAAAAAGCGTTAATATCCGAAGCATTATTGCTCCGAATATAATATTAAACAGTGACACGGCTCTTTACGACAGGCTGCTTCATATCCTCATGGATAACGCAATTAAGCACGCACACAAGGGAAGCACCATTACACTCGCACTTCAGAGAAACGGTAATAAAACGTTTCTATCGGTTCAAAACTACGGAGACGTTATCAGCGAAGAAGACCTTCCGCACATTTTTGACAGATTTTACCGCGCAGACAAGTCCCGCACCTCGGATGCACCCGCTTCCGGTTACGGACTGGGCCTTGCAATTGCGAAAAACGTGCTGAAAACTTTAAACGGAGAAATAACCGTAAGCAGCAATGAAAGCTCCGGGACGACTTTTACGGTTGCGTTTTAAGCCTTGACACCATTTGACGGGCAATGTTATACTATAAGAGTATGGTTGGAAAATCGTTTTATTTATGAGATTTCCGGACGGAGGTTTACGACACATGTCTTTATATAAATTCAATATAAAATCGCTCTGCACTAAGCTGATTACCATGTCATTAGTTGCATGCCTGGCGATAACTCCTGTTTTTTCTTCGGCAGCAAACTACGACGATGCCATAAAGGATGCGCAGGCAGAAAAGGATAAATTAAATAACGAAGTCAACGCCATAGAGCAGATGCTTTCAGAAAAACAGGATGAACTTTCCTCTGTTTCTTCCGAGATTGCAAAGCTTGAGGCAGAACGTCTTTCCATGATGTCCACAAGCGAAATGGCAGTGGCAGAACTGAATTTTTTAAAGGACAGTATAGCAAATTCCGAGGCAGAGCTTGCAGCTTTGGAGGAGGAGTTTGCAGAGCTTGAGCGTTGCTTTGTTGAGCGTGCACGATTAATGTATCAACAGTCACAGGTTGATATGTTTTCCCTCTTTTTTGAATCTGAAAATATTTTTGATTTTATAGACAAGGTTAATCTTCATAAAAAAATAGTAGAAGAAGATACGGCCATGCTTGAACAAATTAAGGCAGACAAGGCACAGCTTGAGTTAAAGCGTGAGCGTCAGGAAACGCTTTTCAAGGACAAAGAAATTCTGCTTGCCGAGATAGAAAGCGCCATTGCCGATATTGAAAATCAAACTACTATTATCGAGGGTCAGTACCAAAACCTTTCCAACCTTCTGAGCTCCCTTGCCGAAGAAGAAGAATTCCTCAATGACAAGATTTCTTCTATTGATGATAATATTTCTTCCCTTGAAAAGAAGAAAAAAGAGCAAGAGGAAGAAGAAGAACGTAAGCGCCAGGAACAGCTTGCACAAAATAAGCCTACAGGAAACGGAAGCAACATCTCCCGTGACGAAAGTGCCGCAGGTTTTTGTTGGCCCGTAGAAAGTTACTACTACATTTCTTCTCCGTTTGGCTACAGAACTCACCCCATCACGCATAAATGGAGTATGCACACAGGTGTAGACCTCGCCGCTTCCGGCGGAACAGCTATTTATGCCGCACAGAGCGGTGTTGTGGTTACTTCCACGAAATACGGCGGTGGCTACGGATATTACGTCAAAATCCGCCATGACAACGGCCTTGAAACTCTGTATGCACACTGCAGTGCATTACTCGTACAAGAGGGACAGACAGTTCAAAGAGGCCAGGTAATCGCCAAAGTCGGCAGCACAGGCGCCGCAACAGGCCCTCACCTTCACTTCGAAGTAATTTTAAACGGTCAATACCAACAGCCGCTGAATTATATAAGTGATAATTAATAAATAATTGCTAATTATTAAAGCCCGCGATGCGGGCTTTTTTCTGTAAAAAAGCACTCCCTTTGGAGTGCTAAAAACAAAATATACATTATTCATGTATTTGAAGTTCCCTTTTTAATGCGTTTTGAAGAACCGCAGAGAAATTAAGACCCGCTGCTTCAGCTTCTTCATTTAACCATGACGGAATAGTTAAATTTTTTCGCACGGCACGATTATCATGCTTCCTGCGATATTCTTCGAAATGAACGTCAACAAGCGTCACAATGACGTTATCAGCGACTTGGATGTCTTTAATACCGGACGGAGCGGGAATATCCTGACCTTTATCTTGCATAAGGCATCCGCACATTCCAATGGCATCGCGTGCCATCTCCATAGCTTCGGGAATTGAAGCGCCTTGAGTATTTATATCAAAATCAGGTATATAAACAACGAAAAAATCGTCATCACGTTCAATTTGAATAGGATAAACTTTTTTCATTTCTTCCTCCACAAATAATAAAATTCATCTTTCAACAGAAGCTTATTTAAGCCCCCTTCTTTTAATAATTGCTTTTGCTAAAGTTTCGGCAATCTCTTTATGGCGCGGGATTGGTTAAATTTCTTTACCATTAGTAAAAATAATATGATTTCCACCTTCCCGTTCCTTTATCCATCCATTACGCTCAAGCATTTTTATTAAATCTTTTTGTTTCATTTCCCCTCCGTATAATATTATACGCATTGCATACGCATATGTCAACGCTTGTTTTCCGAACAAAATTTTTCATACAGCTCAGCCCGGCCTATAAATATAATCACCCGCACGAAACAATGTAATCTGCAAGCAAGGCAATGAATTCAGAGTTTGTAGGCTTACCCTTGTGTACGTTTACTGTAAATCCGAAAATATCGTTCAGCAAATCTACCTTGCCGCGTATCCAAGCTGTTTCAAGGGCTGTTCGTATGGCTTTTTCGACACTCGGAGCGCTTTTATTGTAACGAGCCGCAATGGTCGGATAAATGACCTTGGTCATCTTTCCGTAAACCTCGCCGCCGTCTGCAATCATCATAATCGCATCACGTAAATATTCATGCCCGCAAAGATTTGCAGGCACGCCTATCTCATGAAGAATACGCGTAGTCTTTCCCTTTAAATCTATATTTTCACACCGCTTCAGCTCAGAAAATGCATGGAGCTTCTCCCGAATCATAATACTGCAATCCTCTATACGGCGGCAAAGGCGGCTGACCTCAACAGGCATACAAAAGCAATACCCCACTTCTAACTCGGAAATAAGCTTTTTCTGCAAAGGGCTGTAAAACCACGACACCATAATGATGTTTTCGGAAAGCCCCTCACTTTTCATGGCCTCTGCAATACTTATTCCGTCAATACCGGGCAAGTCGTCTCCGAGCAGTAAAATCCGCGTTCTGTTCGCCTTTATTGGTGTGACAACGTCCGCAACGGTAAAATCAGTTTTAAAGCGGGCGACGACGTTTATTTTTTTAGTTTCATTATTTTCGCAGTATTTAATAAGTGAATCATAAAGTGTACTCTCTACACCCGCAACAACGACTTCAATATTGTCTTTATCTTCAGGTAATTTTTCCATAAAAAAACCGCCCTCCACAATAATGCCAAGCGAATTACCCGCTTGAAGTAGAAGATGGTTGCCGCAAATAATCTGTAATTTTTATAACGATAAAATGATTATAGCAGACTTTTTTTGTAAGCGCAAGATGATAAAATGTGCTCGAAATACAAATCGACAATATCAATATCGGTGCATTTATAGAGCATACGCGTACCTACAACGTCCTCAATCTCATTTAAAACCCATTGGCCGTTGTGCAAAATAAAGTCTACACCGACAAGGTCAAAGCCGAGTGTATTGTAAAGCTTTTGTATAATGCTTATCTGCTCTTCGGATACGGGCCCCTCACCGACCTTCCCGCCCAAAGAAAAATTACTGCGAAAATCGCTGTCCGAACGGCGCACAATACCCTTGATAACGTTACCGCCGAGAGTGTAAACCCGCATGTCCGTTCCCGGAGTTGAGCAAAACTCCTGCACGATAAAATTATCCTTACCGATTTTTAAAAACAGCTCCTCGTATTCACTTTTGTCGTGTACCAAAAAAACCTCTGTTCCTCCGTGACCGTTTAATGACTTTACCACAAGCGGAAACTTTAAAGACTCATACCCGCACAGCTCAGAAGCCAAATGCGTTTCCATAACCGGCAGCTTCAGTTCCCTTGCCAGGCAGTAAGTACGCCACTTATCGTTTGCAACCTCCGAAGTCAGTGTATTATTAAAGCACGGAACCTTGCGACTCTCAAAAAATCGATTTATCTGCGGATTTATTGTTCTTACCACTGCAAAGTCGGGAAGGTCACAAAAAGAAAGCTCCTGCACGTTATCTGCAATTATAAAGGTAAGAACTATTCCCTTTCGCTCCGCTGTCTTTTGAAATTCATTTATAAACCACTGATTCCTCTCGGCTCCCACGGAATCATAGATAAGAAGTCCTGTCACGATAAGCTCTCCCTAATATATTTAATAATTTCCCTGCTCATATCCACGCCCGTACACTCGTACGAGGTCTTAAAATGCGGGTTTGAATTAACCTCGCACACAATCGGTTCATCGTTTTGCCCAAACAACAGATCAACTCCTGCAAAATCAAGACCTATTGCTCTGCACGCATTCACGGCAACCCGTTCCTGCTCTTTTGTAAGTGAATAAGGCTTCATTTTACCGCCGTTTGTAATATTTGACCTGAAATCACTGTCATTGTAGCGCATCATGGCACAAACAGCCTTGCCGCCGACCACGTTAACACGCACGTCCCGTCCTTCAGACGTTTGTATAAACTCCTGAATAAGAAAATCCTTGTGCCCGAGAGAATCGATAATTGTCTCCGCTTCTTCACAGGTCTTTGCCAAATAAACCTGCTGACCGAAAGAACCGTATGCTTCCTTTATAATAACAGGCAAGCCCAGCTGTGATACGGCATCTTTTAAAAACGATTTGTTGCAATATCCGACACCTTCAAAGGTCTTTGGTGCAATTATTGTTTTTGGCATTTTAACCTTTCCGATTAAAGCCAATCCCGTCAGTATTTTATTATCGCATATTTCAACTGCTTCCGCCGTATTAAACAGGCGCACGCCCGCTTTCTCCAGTCTTTTTGCAAGATAAATATCCTTGTCCCAAAACAGGACGAAATCAGGAAGCAGGAAGCCCTCAAAATTTGATTCCGTATCACAAAGTAAATCAGCCGAAGCTTTTATCTCGAGCGTTATACCCTGCTCCGATGCCGCTTTACATAAAAAATCATATAGTTCATGAAACTTTGCTGTTTCGACAAAACTGTTTACAATCAGCCAACCTAACATAAAATCCCCCTACGTATATCATGCTCTCATATTGCGTTTTGAAGACAAATTCAAGTACAAAACCAAAGGAATGGCAACCAAAGATATCAAGGCAGAAATAATTGCCGAGGAATCTGTGAAAATATTCGCAGAAAACAGTGTCAGCAATATCGGAACAACCTGTTCATTAATGCTTTTCTTGAAAATAAAAGCCGTATCCCTGTCTACCTTTACGGATGATGATAAGTCGAAAAGTCCGAGTTTTTTTCTGATATGCGTAGGCACGCCGATTACCAAGTCCGTTGAAACAGGTAAATTGGTCTCAAAAAAAGCATTTTCGTTTTCAAGCTCCAAAACTCTGCAGCTTATTCGTTTGTCCTTATACCTCAAAATAACCTTGTCCATTTCATCAATTCCGAGCAGCTTCATATTTGAGCCGGACATCCTGACAACGTCAAGACCCTCGTCAATGTCATACGGGCGGCGTGCAAGCAATGATAGCGTACTTTTTCCTACAAAAAAGTCACACGTTTTGCGTGCAAGAGATTTTTTCTGCGGCTTTCCCAATGTTTCCGGCACGGGAATAATTTGCAGTCCGAGCTTTAAGTATTTTGACAGTACTTTTTTTATCAAAACCTTTTGGTTGTAAGAAGCATTATCAATTAACGTATGATTATCCCCGCAGTACAAGCCCAGAACCTCTTTTATTTCGCCCGAAGGATCATTTATAAGAGCTTCCGAAAGTACGGAGCATTGTTCCTCGGTCAAATGCTGAGGAGCCTCAAGGCCGAGCCAAATACGCTGTTTTCTGTTTAAACGGATAGCGCCCGCCTCCAAAGTTTTATCGGTGAAAATATGACTTTTTTTCACAATAATGCTCTCATGCGTAAAATCATTATACACTTCAAAAAGATTGCTGCCTGAATACCCAAACGTATTCATAAGCATGTTATAATCGCTTTCCGATATAATTAAATTATTCTCACGGATATGTTCGATTTTCTGTGTCAAAAAATTATTAAAGTTTATCTTCTTATAACGGCACAGGAAAAGACAGTCCTCCGAAGACACCCCCAAAAAACTTTTTACGTGCGGAGTTGCCAAAATATCAGATCCGAAAAGTTCTGTGTTTTTTGTCAGCGTTACGTTCAAAAACTTTGAGTTCATTGCGTTTAGGATAAGTACCTTCTCTTTTCCGTAATAATCGAAAAGCTCCTCCGAAACACAGATTGAATTGAGCCTATCCGGTACAATATACCTTTTTTCGCATAGCTCTACTTTTCTGATATCTTCCGATAACGGCATCGTAAACTTGTCCGTTTTTATTTCTGCGGTATTTCCTGAAAGACAAAATTGCAGCTGATTCTTTTTCATACAAATCCTTTTCCTATAAAAAATTTTCCTCTGAGTTCTTTATTATTTCAACCAATGCATCAAAAACCTCTCTTGCCGCAAACTGCGCCGTTCCTGTGCGAAGAACGTCAGAGCGCAATTCTATCTGCAGGCAGGAGATATCGCATATATCCGAAACGTATGATGATACCGTGTAAGGATATGCCGCGGAAAACGGAACGTCAATGACCGGAGATCCGAGGCTTGTTCTCTCAAATGCTTTAGTAGCAATTTTAAGAAGCTCGGGATCCTTTATATTTTTCATATTTGCCGTGCCGAAATTGACCTTGACCTCTCGATTAGCGGAAAGCTGGTGTAAATCCAATAAAAACCGTATATCATTTTCTTTTACATACAGTGCCAATGCCTTTTTGTAGTCTGAAAATTTATCAAAGTTTGCATCGTCGCCGCAATTCTTTGTCTTGTAAATTACCGGACACCCTGTGCAGTCGTGCAACAATTTTGCAAGCGCCCCCGTCTGAGGTTCGGCATATTTGCTCTTTCCGAATCGTGTTTGCTCTACACTGTGCGGTGCAGATACCATTACCTTTCCCATTCCCGGGAGTAATTCAAAAGACTCTGCGTGACTTTCAAAAAAGTATCTTTCATATTCGGTAAATTTATTAATGTCAAACATTTCAAATCACCCAAAACACATATTGGTTACAGTATATCATTAAAAAAAAGCTTCTTCAATACCGTTTTTGTGGGTATAAATGTGGGTAAATCAGCAAGTTACCCACAGCCCACAACACTAAAACAAGTTACCCACAGGTTTTTCCACAGATTTTATACTTTCCTGTGGGAAACCCTATATTTACCCCCACTTTTTTCAGACATTAAGAATAAAAACGGGACTTTTTTCGACAAACAACTGTTTCATCTTTCCACAATCTGTGGGTAACTATGTGGGTAAGTCCTAAAAACCCCCAATTTACCGAGGTTTTGCGAGTTACCCACAAAAAAGCAAATTACCCACATTTCGGTGGGTTGTCCATCCAAAATGGCGCTGTAAAGCGGTTTTCAGAGGAGTGCGAATCGTGGGTAACTTTATGAAAATATGTTCGGATAAAATATAGTATTTATTTAATCGAACATTTATTACAACAAAGGTTCTTAATTACATTATCTGTCCTCGCGGAAATAACTTACACCCATTGCCGCAGGAAGACCTGAATTTTTATTTTTACGAACTGAATCAATTACAAGTACAATCGCTGTGATAATAAACGGCAACGCCTCAAAAAGCTGTGAGGGTATTTTATCAAGCCAGCCGAGAAGCTTAGGAAATGCATCCGTAAGCGGCGCATTGTACACGCGAAGAGTATTAAAAATACCGAACACGAAAGTACCGCCGAGAGCAATAACAGGACTCCAATTTGCAAAAATTACGAGTGCAACCGCTATCCAGCCGTAACCGTTTATCCAGCAATTACTTCCCTCAAAGCTTCCGTTCAGGTTGAGGCCCATATAGTACCCGCCGATACCCATTACGGCAGAACCTACCATAATGTGAATATATTTATACAACGTAACGTTTATTCCCAAAGAATCTGCAGCACCGGGATTCTCACCAACAGCGCGCATGCAAAGACCGGGCTTTGTATACTTCATGTACCACCACATAACAACTGCAATTATTACACCTAAGTACACAAATATATTTCTGCTGAAAAAAGCCTCGCCTATTATCGGTATTTTTGAAAGAATAGGAATCTCTATTCCTTCAAAACCTTTTGTAATTGCCTCGTTTTCAAACATAGCAGGCCACTTTCCGGCTGTTTTTACCGAGTTGCCCAACACAAAATAAAAACCGAGACCAAATGTCGTTATGGTAAGACCCGTAACGTTTTGATTTGCACTGAAAGTTACCGTAAGCACTGCAAAAAGCAATCCGCAAAGAGCTCCGCTGAGTGCCGCGGCAATAATTCCCACAAGAATACTGCCGGAATTACAACCCACAAGATATCCTACTATGGCGCCTATAGCCATGGTTCCTTCAACACCCAGATTTAAGCTTCCCGATTTTTCCACGAGAATTTCGCCCACTGTTCCATAGAGCAAAGGAATATTGTAGATAACAAGCATCGTCAAAAAGCCTGTCAGTACGGCAATAATTTCGCTCATTCCTGCACCTCCTCAGACTTTTTTCTAATTACTATCTTGAATCTTGCGAGGAAGTCTCCCGCAAGCACGCAGAACAAAATAATTCCCTGCAACATATCGGCAAAATTACCGTTAATCGAAGAGGTTCTTGCCGCAGTTGAGCAGCCCTGCTGCAATGCCGTTATAAGTGTCGAGGTAAGCATAATACCGAACGTATTAAGCTTTGAAAGCCATGCTACTACAACACCCGTCCAGCCTACACTTGCCGTTACACTGGTAGACAACGACGTTGTTGCGGAAATTTTGAAAGCCGATGCAACACCGATAATCATTGCAGAGAGAAAAACAGTTCTTATAACGATTTTTCCAACCTTCATACCCGCATATTTTGCGGTATTCGGACTATCACCCACAACAGTGAGCTCGTAGCCGTGTTTTGTCTTCGTAATGTAAAAGTAAATAATAACACAAATAGCTATCGTAAATAAAAGCGCAAGGCTTATCTGATACTGACCAAGATCTATATACCCGATAATCTCAGGAAATTGCTTTGCACATTTGATTTTTGCCTCTCGGTCGAGAAAAATGTTCCACTCGGGAATCGGTATATATTCCATGTCAATGAAGAAAACCAACAGATATGTCGCAACGTAATTGAGCATCAAGGTGAGAAGTGTCTCATTTGTTCCGAACTTTACCTTCAGCAGCGCGGGAATAAGTCCGTAGACACCTGCAGCAAGACCTGCAGCCACCACCATAATTATAAATACCAGCCAATGCGGCAGCGTGTTCCCAAGCAAAATTACAACTGCAGAAGCGGCAATAGCTCCCATTATGAACTGACCTTCGCCTCCGATATTCCAAAACTTCATTTTAAAAGCAAGCGAAAGACCAACTGAGGTAATTAAAAGCGGAATTAACGTTTCAATAAAGTTTTTAACCGCAATTCCGGGTCTTGCATTGCCGATAATACCCATTGAAAATATCTTTTCATAAATTTTAAAAGGATTCTCCCCGAGGGCAAGAAGAATAAACACACCGATAAGCAACGCAGCCGCAACAGCTGCCAAATATATAATCGCAGTGCCCCACACGGGAAAGCGGTCTCTTTTTACGACCCTGATTAAAGGCTCATGTGACACAGGCTTTTTCATATTATTCTCCCTCCTCTGCGGCGCGAGTTTCTTTAAATTTTTCATATTCTTCCTTGCTGATATTCGAGTCAGCGGCAATTCCGACAGGCTTTTCCGAATTGTCCGTAAGGTCAAGCGCACCCGTCATCATCAGACCCAACTGTTCTTTCGTAGCCTTGTGTGCATGTACAATACCCATGAGCTTGCCGTGGCAAATTACCATAATCTTATCGCAAAGCTCTAACATTACGTCAAGGTCCTCACCGACAAAAAGAATACCTACGCCGTTTTTCTTCTGTTCATTGAGAATGTTATATATTGCATAGGATGAGCTGATATCAAGGCCTCTTACGGGATATGCCGTAACGATAACGTTAGGTCCTTGCATTATTTCTCTTCCCAACAGCACTTTTTGCACGTTTCCACCTGAAAGACGCCTTACGGGTGTCTCGGCAGACGGGGTTACAATACCAAGATCTTCAATGGCTTTGCGTGCATCCGCTCGTCCCGTTTTTCTGTCAACCAACGGATTATACCAAGCGCCCTGATTGTATTTTTTCAGAATCATATTGTCGGTAATCGATAAAGAAGGCGCAAGACCCATGCCGAGTCTGTCCTCCGGAATAAAGCTCATCGAAATACCTTTTGCAATAATTTCCTTAGGCGGAAGCCCTACAATATTTTCTCCGCAATGCATCATCATGCCGCCTTCAATCTTGCGCAAACCTGCTATTGCTTCGCAAAGCTCCTTTTGTCCGCATCCCGCAATTCCCGCAACACCTAATATCTCACCGCCGCGAATGTAAAAGCTCATGTCGTCTATAGCCTTTGCACCCTCGTCATTTTCTACGGTAAGATTACGTATTTCAAGCAGGGGTTTCTTTTTATCTATCACAGGGCGTTCAATATTAAGGTCAACCTTTCTGCCCACCATAAGCTCCGTCAGCTCTTGCTCGTTGGTCTCTGCGGTATTTACGGTGCATATGTATTCACCCTTACGCAAAATTGCAACTCGGTCGCTGATTTCCAGAACTTCGTTCAGCTTGTGAGTAATAATGATAATGGAGTGTCCCTCAGACTTCATTCTACGCAAAACGTCAAAAAGCTTAGCGGTCTCCTGAACTGTCAGTACGGCGGTAGGCTCATCCAAAATAATAACCTTTGCTCCGTAATAAAGTACCTTTAAAATTTCAAGTGTTTGCTTTTCACTTACCGCCATATTTTGAACCTTTTTATACGGATCAAGCGAAAAGCCAAACTTGCGGCTTATTTCCTCCGCCGCAGAATATCGGTCTTTTTTGAGAAGCATACCGCTTTTATCGTTGCCAAGCCAAATATTATCCGCAGCCGTAAAAACGTCTACGAGCTTAAAGTGCTGATGAACCATTCCTATTCCCAAACGCTTTGAGTCTTCGGGGGAATTTATGGAAACCTCTTCGCCGTTCACGAAAATGTGCCCCGAATCCGGCTTATATATTCCCGAAAGCATATTCATCAGCGTAGTTTTTCCGGAACCGTTTTCTCCCAACACAGCAAGGATCTCCCCTTGCTTTAAGTTTAGGTTCACGTTTTTATTTGCGACAATGCTACCGAAGGTTTTAGTTATGCCCCTCAGTTCAATTGCGTACTCTGCCTGTGCCATAAAAAAGCTCCTTTAAATAAAGTTGTCATTATTATAACAAAATCTACAAAAAACCGCAACATACATAATAAAATTCCTACCGGAAATTTTCAGAAAGACAGGGGACGGTTCCGCGTCTTTTTTGCGTCTTTAACAGCACAAATTATATCCTGTAGAAAATTTTGCGTATTTTCATTACGCACGTAAATAACGCTCTTACGGAGGCTTGCAAATAGCCCGCCAAAATGCGTTTATTTTTTTCGCTGAGCGAGCGTCGCTGTACATAGGTACTGCAGTCGAAGCTCGGCGGAAAAGTGCCACCTCTTTCTCTAAACAAAAAGGATGCACAGCGTTCAAAGAACTCAAATTCCTTGAAGCACCGCACATCCTTTATTTCGCTTATTTAACCATTATGCACGTAAATAACGCATTTTGGCGAGGCTATTTTAGCCGGCAACCTGAGTAACGCCCTCTACATAATAGTTCATAGAACCTGTGATAACACCGTCAGCAACGGAGCCCTCACCTGCAGCAACAATTACGTTTCCTGCATTATCTTTGAGGTCAGCATTTGTCTTTACAACAGCACCGGTCTCGTCAAAAGAGAGTTTAACGCCGCTGAATACGTCCCACTCACCGTCAACGATAAGCTTTCTTACAGCTTCGATTTTCTCCTTTGTTCCATCTACACAGTTATTGCTGAGAGCAGAAATGTCAACAAAGCCTTCCTTAAGACCGCCATAGTAGTTGCCTACCTTGGAGATGAACTGGTCAGGTGTATTCATAGCAGTTTCGATAGCGAGCTTGTAGTAAACGTCCCAATTCCAAACAGGAGCAGTAAGATGTGCCTTAGGAGCCTGTGTTGTCATATCGGAGTTGTATCCGCAACCGAAAAGACCTGCAGTCTGTGCAACAAGCTGAGGCTGTGCACTATCACAGTGCTGAGCAATAACGCCGCAACCGTACTGGTTAATAAGAACCTCTGCAGCACTCTTCTCTTTAGCTTCGTCGCCCCATGTGTGAATATTGTTTACCTTAATCTGTGCATCGGGGTTTACAGCAAGACAGCCCAATGCAAAAGCATTGATACCTGAACATGTCTCTGCGTAATCAGTACCGTGAGCAGCAACGTAACCAATATTGTTGTTCTTAAGCTCAAGGCTTTTCAAGCCTGCTGCAATACCGGAGAGGTAACGAGCCTGGTAAATTCTTCCGAAATAGTTGTTGAAGTTTGTCTCATTTGACTTATATCCTGTACCGTGAGAGAAGATAATATCGGGATAAGTCTTTGCTGCAGCTTCCATAGCGTTTATGTAACCAAAGCTGATACCGATAATAATATCACATCCGTCACTTACAAGCTCATCAATAGCAGTTGTTACGGCTGCATCGTCCTCGGGAACGTTATCTCTGATAACAAGAGACTGTGAAACGTCGAGGTTAAGAGCCTCCATAGCCTTAACAATTCCGTTGTGATGCGCATAAGTATAACCTGCAGTGTCGTTCTTGCTGTTAATGTAAATAGCACCTACTCTGAAATCGGGGATTTCCGACTCACTGTCGCAGGAAACAAACATTGCACATGTACTTACCAAAAGTACAACAGACAATAAAATTGATACGATCTTTTTCATAAAATTCTCCTTCCGAATCTGCCTGATATCTGCAGGCTTAATCTATATAGCAAAGCCGACCTAATGCCAAGCTTAAACTAACACAATTATCTGAAAACAATACCGCTGTCACTCATGCTTTCCACTATCGCCAATGATTCCACACGCACTCCCGCACGTCTAAGCTCATCACCGCCGTCTTGAAAGCCTTTTTCAATCGCAACTGCAACACCCACGGTCTCTGCACCTGCCTGCGAAACAATATCAAGCAGTCCCTTCAGCGCTTTTCCGTTCGCCAAGAAGTCATCAACAATCAATACACGATCGTCTTTATTTAAAAACTCCTTGCTCAAAATAATATCGTAATCTCTGTTATGAGTATACGAATGAACCTTGGAAGTGTAATTATCTGCTGAAAGGTTTGCAGACTGATTTTTCTTTGCAAAAACCACAGGCACCTTCATAGGAACCGCCGCAGCCATCGCAATAGCAATGCCGGAAGCCTCAATAGTCACTATTTTCGTTATCTTCTCATTTTCATACAGACGACAAATTTCCTTGCCCATCTCCATAAGAAAACTCACGTCAAGTCTGTGATTAAGAAAACTTCCTACTTTAAGAATATTTCCGGGATAAACCTGACCTTCGGTTAAAATTTTTTCTTCTAACGCCTTCACTTTTCATACCCCCTGACGATAAAAACAAAACCACGTTTATTATAAAACAGGTTACCCGACATTGTCAATAATTGTCGAAAAAAGAAGGTCAACTTTTGCACGAAAAGTACATAGTTTAACAACCGGAGAAATCCTTAGCAAAGTTTTTTCTTGAAAGGGCTTGACTCGATTGAAATTTATGGTATACTAACAAGGTAGGTTTTGGAGATGTACCCAAGTTGGCCGAAGGGGCGCCCCTGCTAAGGGTGTAGGTCGGGTAACCGGCGCGGGAGTTCAAATCTCCCCATCTCCGCCATTTCCTTTTTAAAAAGGAAAAACTTAAACTTGACAAGTTTTGTACATTTTTGTATAATCACTTTGTCATTGGTTCGACTTTGATTTTTTTTGGTAGAGAAAATCAACTGATAAAAAGAGGAGCTTCACGGCTCCTCTTTTTATTTATATATGAAGTTCTCTAAACCTACAACACTGCCGCAAATGACAAAACAAAAAGCGCCGCCACTTTGGGCATATACACTTATCCCCTAAAACTTGCGACACTCATAATTCAATTTCCAAGGTTCGACTTTAAAAAGCTTGGTAGAGCTTGAACCAACCGTCAAACGGTCAATTTCTATACTTTAATTATAGCACTTTATAGGTGCTGTGTCAATAATATTTTACTTGTCGTAAACGTCTCTGCGGTGACCTATGCTAAGAGCAAGAATGACTAACTTATCATCTTGAATATCGCATATCAGCCTGTAATCGCCGATTCTATATCTCCATTGCCCGGCACGATTTGAACTAAGCCCTTTTCCATGGCTTCTTGGATTCTCGCAATTAACAAGGTTTTTAATAATCCAATTTTTAATCATTGTTCTTGTGTATTTGTCAAGTTTTTTAAACTCTTTATCAAAGCGTGTCGTTGTTTCCACCGAATACGTCATATATCACATTCCTCACAAAGCTCTGAAAACGGTCTGCTTTTTTTACCCGAATCAATATATTCTTGATATGCTTCTTCCGCAATGGTAATATCAAATTCATCTTCTATACGTTCAAAAAGAGCACGTTTAAAAGCTTCTCCTAATGAAAAGCCATGAAGCTTAGCATAGCTATCAGCTAAAAACTTTTCTTCTGCCGTTAACCTAATTGAAAAACTCATAAAAGCATCTCCTCCTTGTAATACATTGTACTATATTATAAGCGAATTGTCAACAAAATATTCCTACAAAAGCATCTCCTTTGACTTATATTTTTTGCCGTCTTAAAATTCACCTTGCAAAAAATACAAAGGAGGAAATTGTGTCATGAACAATTCCGTAAAAGAACAAAAGCTAACAGTATCAGAGGTCGCTTCCGAATGGATAAGCATAAGCTGTGCCAACCTCACGGAAGCAAGCAAGTATTCTTATAACAGTCGTCTGCAAGTTCGTATTCTACCTATCATTGGAAGCGCCGATATCAGCACTGTACGTCAACCGCACATACAAGCACTTCTTAACGACCTTGCCGCAAAAGGTAGAAGTCTCAAAACACAAAAGGACACCGTCGGTGTATTACATAAACTTTTTGAGTATGCGCTTATTAACGACTACGTAAGTAAAAACCCCGTCTCGCACATAGTCCTCAAAAAAACACCCGAGTATAAATATAACATATACTCAGAAGAGCAGTTCAGAGCGCTCGTAAACTTCTACAGAGACAGCATTGACGTTATCCCTATTCTCCTTGCAGGAAGATGTGGTTTGCGCCTCTCCGAAATTTTAGGGCTGCAATGGAAAAACATTAAAGCAAAAGAAAAGCTAATTATAATCAGCGGTGCTGCCGTTACCGTTGGCGCAGACGTTGTACTAAGCGCCACAAACAAAAGCTCTGCAGGAACGAGAACGTTGCAAGTTCCCGAAGAAGTAATAACAACGTTGATACAACACCGAATTAAAGGAAGCACTTACGTTTACCCAAGTCACGTTGATATAACCCAACCCGAAAACGGGAAATACTTTGGTAACAAGTTTCGCCGTATGCTAAAAAAAGCAGGATTGCCGCACACTCGATTCCACGACCTACGCCACTTTGCCGCCACGGAATTTCTTGATGCAGGCGTTCCGGACAAGTACGCTGCAGCGTATCTCGGACATAGCGACACGAACATGACGAAGAAGTATCAGCATATACGCAAGAACGTAATACCCTATCCGCTTGAAATGCAACGCAAAAAACAATAGCTATTGCTTGGGTGCCAACTTGGCGCCC
Source organism: Clostridia bacterium (assembly GCA_045544575.1). Classification (GTDB taxonomy): domain Bacteria; phylum Bacillota; class Clostridia; order UBA1212; family UBA1212; genus RGIG8523. The sequence continues at coordinate 2,313 of JAZPZG010000074.1, read as the reverse complement.
ACAAAAAAAGGAGGCTGCGCTGAGCCTCCTTTTGCTATTTTTAAATAAAGTCGCCAACTTGGCGCCCGAGTTAACACAATCCAATTCCGTCAGTCTGCTCCTGTTCGTACCACTCGTCGTAGCCCTCATCATAGAACTGCTCCTCCGGTGGAACGGCTTGCTGCGGTGTTTCAAGTTTACGAGTCTGTTCAATTATCGCTTTTTCTTGCGGAGTCAGATATGTCGAGTGCTTATATTGAACGACTGCTTCTCCCGTATCGAGATTGATTTTCTCTTTGTATAATAAAGTCCACCGTTCCTGTCCTTGGGTATAATCTTTTTCTCGTTTTGGAAAAAAAGAACGACAAAAAAATTTCCTATTTTCTTTTTCATCAATAAATATATATGTAGTGGTGTTATTATACGCTGTTGAAAGCAAATACTCTGCTTGTATGCTTGAGCCTGTCATTTTATAACTCACATATTTAAAAATCATTTCATTACTGTCAAGAATTTTCTCAACTTCTGAGAGAGGAGCAAACCTATCTATTATTTGATGAAAATATAGACTTTTGCTTATATCTTCATAAGTTATCTTGTCCTGTATAATATCGGAAAATACTTTTTCTCGTGGCATAGTGGCAATACGCAAATCCTTAAGTTTGCCAAGCCCCATTAAGTGATGAAAGTCGATAGGAGAAAAGTAAAGAGGTATAAAGACTTCTTTACCTTTTTTTCCTATTAAGATTTCATACGATTTATTAAATAAATTGCCAAAAGCTATTGCTGCTTTTTTTAGCTTGTCCATATAAATTCCTTTCAAAAAACAAAAGCCGCCCTGTTTGTATAAGGCGGCTTTAAGAGCATTTTCTTTCGTTTTTTCAAACTACTCCGGCTTGAGGTTTGCTGCACAACCCCTACTGAAAGCTCTACGTAGCAAGGCAATCCGGTACGCTACTACGCTTCAACGCTTAACAGACACACCTGTTGCCTGTCGCTACTATTATTATACACAATAAACCCTTTTATGTCAACCAATTTATTCAAATTTGACCTCGCTCTTACGGTGCAGCGGCTTGGCGTTAATCTTGAATGTATCTGACGTAGGAGCTTCTTCTGCAGGCTTAAGAGCTTCCTGCTCCTCGTCAAAAAGCTTTGCATCTAACTTGTCGCCAAGTTGGCGCCCGAGTTAACACAATCCAATTCCGTCTGTCTGCTCCTGTTTGTACCACTCGTCGTAGTCCTCATCATAGAACTGCTCCTCTGGTGGAAGAAGCGAATTGCTTAAAAAGCGTTTTATGTTCATCGGTAAATTTCTTACGTCATAGTTTTCCGCAAAAGAGCATAGTTCTGAATAAAGGGTATCTGTTATGTTTTTTCGGAACACAGCCACGACAGGAAAGGGTTCATCAACAAGTTTAGAAATATCTTGTTGTAGAACTGTATTTGGAACATAATAACCGCTTTTGTCACAAACAAATCCCATACAAGCTTTTTTCATTCCAACTATTTTCTCTGTATGTAGTATCGGCATTTTTCCATTATATATCCCTAACAAGGAAGCTTTTTTATGGATATTTGTCATACGATAAATAACTTCAAGTTTTTGGTCGGTAAAATGATTTTTAACTTTAAATTGTGTTACAGACAACCTGCCTGCCAAACTTGCATCATAAAACTCATCTTTTCTTAAACCGCACAGGTCTAAACCTAAAAGGTGAAGAAAATTATTTTTCAAAAATTGCACTTGTATGTACTTATAATTATTATCAACATTATATACAAATAATAAGTTTTTCTGTTCTAAATTAGTGTGGTAGCACTTTGTTGCTAAAATAATTCTTTCTATGCGTTCTTTATTGTTCATTGTTCTCCTCAAAAAAATAGGGAAATATATGCCACCGCACATACTTCCCCTTTAAAACTGATTTTTCCGTTGTCCGCCAACATCACCGGCCCTTACGTCCGGAAGCATAACTTGCTGCCTTTCGCTCTTAATGTGCAAGCCCACTAGTTACATTCACGCTGTTCGTAACGAGCGTCGGATTTTAGGTGTCAATTACACCGAGGTTATCCCTCTGTTATTATTATACACAATAAACCCTTTTATGTCAACCAATTTATTCAAATTTGACCTCGCTCTTACGGTGCAGCGGCTTGGCGTTAATCTTGAATGTATCTGCCGTAGGCGCTTCTTCTGCAGGAGCACTAGAAGCTTCCTGCTCCTCGTCAAAAAGCTTTGCATCTAACTTGTCGCTGAGCTTTCGCCCGTCGTTTTCGGGCGGTGTTGCAGCTTCTTCATCAGAGAAAAACATATCGTAAAGAGCAGCTTTC
>JAZPZG010000073.1:0-11916 GCA_045544575.1 Clostridia bacterium | reverse complement strand
GCAGATGCGGCAAAAGAGAACACCGTATGGTATGAGAAGCTTTTTGATGATGTACGCCGTTTCTTCGGTAAAATCGACTTTGCATCTCAGGCTTGATATCGGTGGTTGGTTGAATTGGTGAAAGAACGGCGTTTGTGTACGAGTTGCCGTTCTTTTTTTTCTGTATGCGAATATGTTAGAAAGAGAGTACGCGTCGGGAGGTATGGACCGTAATGAGTAAGAAAAAGATAAGCTTGCTTTGGCAAAGTGACCGTATGAAAACCGCAAAAAGCACACAGCTGAGAATTGCAATTGCTAAAATTGCTTTTTCATCCGTGATGGTTTTGCTCATAGGACATATGGCTTTGCTTCAATTTGTCAGGGGCAATGAGCTTCAGGAGGATGCGTACAATTTACATCACAGAGGAAAAACAATATCTGCTTCAAGGGGCAATATCTACGACCGTAACGGAAAGGCCCTTGCGGTAAGTATTGCCGCAAATACCATTACCGTGAGCAGAAACACCGTGAGAAAGTCCGGTGAAAAGTATGAGGGCGGCGTAGAGGCATTGCAGGAAATGATATGCCGCAAGCTGTCAGAGGTTTTGGAGCTTGACTATGAAACTCTTTTGAGCAGAATAAAGAAAAATCAAAACTATTGGACTGTTGCCACAAACGTAGATACCGACAAGGGTGATGCTATAAGAGCGTGGATAGCGGAAAAGGATTTAGACGGGATAACGGTAGATGATGACACGAAGCGATATTATCCCGGAGGAACGTTGGCTTCTCACGTTTTAGGATTTACGGGAAATGATGACCAAGGTCTTGTCTGCGGTATAGAGGTTGCGCTTGACGATGAACTCTCGGGAACTCCCGGCAGGGTTTTGTCGGTGCTTGATGCCAGCGGTAATGAAATTGCAGGTGAGGATATAGTTCGGATAGAACCGATACAGGGACTTAATGCCACACTTACCATTGATTCAACGATTCAGGCGATAGCGGAGGAATCCCTTGCAAATGCGGTGGCGGATTTCGGCGTTTTAGAAGGCGGTGCCGTTATCGTTATGGATCCTTCAAACGGAGACGTCATTGCAATGGCGTCCAATCCGTCCTTTGACCTTAACAATCCGCGTGAATGTCCCGACAATATTGATGAATATTTCTGGGATCCCGGTTCTGATGAGGCGGCAAACATACTCAGCTCATTTGTCTGGAGAAATAATGCTCTTACCGATACGTATGAGCCGGGTTCAACGTTTAAATCAATTACGGCTTGTACTGCAATCGAAGAAAACGTTGTTACACCGGAGACCGTTTTCAGTGACGAGCCTCTTTCGCTTGCAGGCTGGACTATTCACTGTTGGAAGAGAGAGGGCCACGGTTCGGAGACGTTTGCCCTTGCCGTAGCAAATTCCTGTAACCCTATAATGGCACGTGCGGCGCTGAGAGTAGGAGTTGATAAATATTATGAGTACGTAAGGGCTTTCGGCTTTACCGAAAAAACAAATATAAAGCTTCCGGGAGAGGCAGTGGGAGTTATGCATGAGTCTCCTACCGAGATTGACCTTGCCGTTACTGCTTTCGGTCAGAGATTTACAATTACGCCGATACAGCTTGCTTCTGCGTACTGTGCAATTGCAAACGGCGGAATATTGTATGAGCCGAGAATTGTAAGCGAGCTGTGCGACAGTGCGGGAAATACCGTTAAGAGCTATGCTACCAAAGAGGTACGCCGTGTTATTTCCGAAAAAACCTCTGCAACTGTTTTAAGTATGCTTGAGGACGTTGTAAATATCGGAGGCGGTCAGAGGGCTTACGTTTCAGGCTACCGTGTTGCGGGAAAAACAGGAACTTCGGAAACGGAACAGACAGAAACCACGGGAAGATACGTTGTTTCCTTCTGTGCCATTGCTCCTGCAGACGACCCCGAGCTCGTTGTATTGGTAATGCTTGATCATCCCACTGTGGGAACTATCTCGGGCGGTGTTCAGGCGGCAAGAACAGCAGGTGAGATTGTTAAAAAGTCACTTGAGTACCTGGGCGTAGAAAAGAAGTATACCGAGGCAGACCTTAAAAATATCACCAACGTATACTACACACCTGAACTCGTTGGCAAGACGCTAAGCGAGGCAATTCTTGAGCTTAAGAGCAGTACGAGACATTATTCATTTGAGATAATCGGAGACACTTCCGACGAAGCAGTAGTGCTTTCGCAGTTCCCCGAAGCGAAAACAATGATTGCCAGAGAAGGCACAATAATATTATATACAAGTGAGGAGCTTCAGGGTGAGTCACCGGGAAAGGTGCGTGTTCCGAAGCTTACGGGATATTCGCTTGACGAAGCCCATTCGTATCTGACGTCTTTGGGTCTTAACATGTATGCGGTAAGTAAAGGCACCGTTGTAAGTCAGGATATTGCCGCAGGGGAGCTTGTTGACAAGGGAACGGTTATAAGACTTAAATTGGTTGACACAGACCTTGAAACGGGAGATAATGTAGACGTAGTGGAGGATTAACGCTATGTATTATGAGAGCTTGATTAAGGGAATCGATATAATCGCCGTAAGTGCAGCTTGTAAATCGGACGTACGCAGAGTTTGTACCGACAACAGAACTGTGCAAGAGGGTGATTGCTTTGTGTGCATAAAAGGCTTTGTTCGTGACGGACACGACTTTTATGAAAGTGTCGTCGAAAAAGGCGTTAAGCTTGTTTTTATGCAGGACGAAGCCGTATATCAAAATGCATCGGAAAAATATTCCCGGGTGTGCTTTGTGCTTTGCGGTGACACAAGAAAAGCACTTGCCGTTCTTTCGGATAACATCTGTGAGCATCCTTCGGGCAAGCTTAATATGATAGGAATTACAGGTACGAAGGGGAAGACCACAACCTCATATATGGTAAAGAGCATTTACGATAATGCAGGCAAAAAAACGGGACTTATCGGAACTATGTGTAATATGATAGGCCCCAGAGTAATAGATACCGACAGAACTACCCCCGAAGCAAACGTTCTCCAACCGCTGCTTGGTGAGATGGTTGAAGAAAATATCGACACCTGTGTAATGGAGGTTTCGTCGCAGGGACTTAACCTTAAAAGAGTCTACGGCTGCGAATTCAGTATAGGAATATTTACAAATCTCTCTCCCGACCATATAGGAGCCAATGAACACAAGGACATGGAGGATTATGCGTCTGCTAAATCAAAGCTTTTTACAATGTGTAAAACAGGATTGATAAATATTGACAGTCCGTATGCGGGGGCAATGATTAAAGATGCAACCTGCAAGATATATACCTACGGCATTGATAAGGAATGTGATTTCAGAGCCGAGAACGTAAAGCTTAATCCGGACGGAGTAGAATACGATATTGTCGGTAAATGTCCTGCCACTCATATAGTTTTATCAATTCCCGGACGTTTTTCCGTATATAATTCGCTTGCGGCAATTGCGACATGCTTTTTAGGCGGCATTGATATGGAGATTATTGCTGACGGCCTTAGAGAACTTGTTGTCACGGGAAAGGCGGAAACCGTGCCTACGGGACGTGATTTCAGCGTTATGATAGACTACGCTCACAATCCCGACAGCTTCATAAATATTATTACTACGGCAAAAGCGTTTGCAAAGCGCACCGTGTTCCTTTTCGGTTGCGGAGGGGACAGAAACAGGCCTCGTGCACTCATGGGAAAAACAGCGGGAGAATATGCAGACTTTACCATTATTACTTCCGATAATCCGCGCTCGGAGGATCCTGAGAGTATTGTAAGGGATATTGAGCAGGGAATAAAGGAAACGGGTAAACCGTATATATGTATCGTAAACAGACGTGATGCCATAGAGTATGCGGTTAAGAACGCACAGCCCGGAGACGTAATTATTCTTGCGGGAAAAGGTCATGAGACGTATCAGATATTTAAAGACGAAACTATTCACTTTGATGAAAGAGAAGTCGTAAAAGAGGCTCTTGCCAAATATTACGGCGATAATTGACGGTGAGCAAAATGATTAATTTTACGGTAAAAGAGCTTTGCGATATCTGCGGCGGCATTTTGGTAAACGGTCAGAGTCCGGAGCTTTTTGAAAGAAGAATAGGCGGAATAACCACAGATACACGAGAGGTTGCGGAGCCTTGCGAAGAAAACTCTTTAAAGGTTTTTGTTGCTTTGAAGGGAGAACGCTTTGACGGCAACGATTACGTGGGCGAAATGTGCCGCAAGGGCATAGGTGCGGTAATTTGCAGCCTTGACGTTGAAAAAGCAAATAAAATCATAGAAAAAGACACGCACACAGCGGTAATTGCGGTTAATGATACACTTTCTGCTTTGGGCGATATTGCCGCGGCACACCGTTTAAAATTTGACGTTAATGCAATTGCGGTGACCGGCAGTGTGGGAAAAACAAGTACCAAGGAGCTTGTAGCCGCCGTGCTTTCTTCAGAATTTAAGGTTTTAAAAACAGAGGCGAATTTCAACAATGAAATAGGTCTTCCGAAAACTCTTTTCGGACTGAATGAAGAGCATGAGAAAATCGTAACCGAAATGGGTATGCGCGGTTTGGGACAGATTGAATATCTCTGTAAAATTGCAAAGCCGCACGTAGGGGTTGTGACGAATATCGGAAGTGCACATCTTGAAATTCTGGGAAGCCGTGAGAATATTTTTAAGGCAAAGCTTGAAATAGGGGCTCATGAGTACTGTAACGTTTTGGTATTAAACGGAGACGACGAGATGCTTGCTGACAGAGAATCGGTTTGCAAGACTCTCGGGAGAAGCTCTTTACCGCAAATTGTTTATTACGGAACAGGTAATAACTGTGAATACCGTGCGGAAAATATTGTTACACGGGCAGGCGGATGCGATTTTGAACTCATAACACCTTGCGGAAATAAAAAGGTATCACTCGCAATGCCGGGAATTCACAACGTATATAACGCTCTTGCTGCATCTGCGGTAGGCATACTCAGCGGTCTTTCAATTGAAACTATTGTATGCAGTCTTGAAGGTGTCGGAAAAAACGGAACGGGTACCATAAGGCAGAAAATAGAAAAGCTTTCAAGCGGTATTACTTTGATTGATGACACGTATAATGCGGGTCCTGAATCAATGAAGGCATCGTTGTCGGTGCTTTCGGGTCTTGATTTAAATGGCAAGCGCGTGGCTGTTCTGGGAGATATGCTTGAGCTTGGCAGTGTGTCGGAAAAGGCACACCGTGACGTTGGTGAGACCGCCGCAAAATGCGGGGTTTCGCTTTTGGTTACGGTAGGGGAGCTTTCAAAAGCTACGGCGGAGGCTTATCTGGAAACCGCCTGCAGCGGAAAGGTGTTATCCTTTAAAGACAGTAATGAGGCGGCTTCGGTATTGCCGTCGTTGCTTTCAAGCGGTGATGCCGTGTTGGTAAAAGGCTCTCATGCCATGAGAATGTCGGTTGCAGTTGATGAAATAAGGAACATAAACTAAACAGGGAGAATTGATTATGTGCAGTGAAATATTGGCCATGCTCACAGCTTTTGCATTAGCGGTAATTGCAGGTCCTGTATACATACCTATTTTAAGAAGATTAAAATTCGGACAGACCGTCAGGGATGACGGTCCGCAAACTCATATAAAAAAGAACGGAACGCCCACCATCGGCGGACTTATATTCTTAACACCGCTTCTGATAGTGTGTGTTCTTTGGCACTTTCTGTTTGATGCAAAAGGAATTTTGCCGTTGCTTTTCGTAATGATAGGCTTTGGCTTTGTCGGCTTCCTTGACGATTATTTGAAGGTAGTAAAGAAAAGCAAGGACGGTCTTTTGTGGTACCAGAAAATGTTGGCGCTTTTGGTGGTGTCGGTACTGTATGCCGTATATCTGCAGTTCTTTTCCGACGTAGGAAGTGTTATTGATTTTTTGCTCTTCGGGAAGACGTTTTCTCTTGATTTATGGTATTTTTACATTCCGTTTGTAGTATTTATGCTGCTTTCATGCACAAATGCCGTAAATCTTACCGACGGCCTTGACGGGTTGTGTGCGGGAGCGTCATTTATAGTTTTTGCTTTCTTTACGGTTGTGAGTATGTTTGAACTGAAAAACACCGGAGTGTCAAACTTTTCTGCTGCGGCTGCAGGTTCTCTTTTGGGCTTTATGATATTCAATTATCATCCCGCAAAGGTGTTTATGGGTGACACGGGTTCTCTTGCTCTGGGAGGAGCGATGGCGGCTTGTGCTCTTTATTTGAAGCATCCTTTCCTTATAGTCGGTGCAGGTCTTCTTTTCGTTATAGAAACTTTGTCCGTGATGCTTCAGGTGGGATACTTTAAGGCTACTCACGGCAAACGCATTTTTAAAATGGCTCCGCTGCATCATCACTTTGAGCAGCTGGGCTACAGTGAAACCAAGGTTACGTACATGTTCTGGAGTTTTACGCTTATTTGTTGTATCGTTACGTATTTTGTAATCAGGTAATTTTGCTTGAATTGGAGGTTATCTTTTGAAAGCGGAATACAGAAAGTATCAATTTGATTATCTTTTGCTGTTTTACGTATTGGCATTGCTCGGTCTGGGAACACTGATGGTGGCGAGTGCGAGCTATGTCAAGTCAAGCTATCTCGGTCAGGACACCGATGCGTATACGATAATGACTAAGCAGTTTATATATGCGGCGGTGGGAATCGTAGCCATGGTCGTTGTGTCATTTATTGATTACAGGATATACAAAAAATTTGCATTCATATTTTATCTTGTTGCACTTGCCCTGATGCTTATTGCGGCATCTCCTTTAGGTGCTGTTCGTAACGGTGCAAGAAGATGGATAAACCTTGGCTTTATTGAGTTTCAGCCCTCGGAGCTTATGAAGATAGCCCTCGTAATATTTATAGCGGCTGTGTTATCCGACGAAAAGCTTGGAAAAAAGTCTATGGGTATGTTTGGCATTGTTTCCATTCTGGTCCCCGTCATACTGGTGTTTGGTGCTCTTGTATTGCAGAAGCATACGAGCGGTATTGTTATCCTGGGTGCAATTGCGGTGGCAATGATGTTTTTCGGTGGCGTTAAAATGTCTATCTTCGGAACAACGTTAGGGCTCGGAGCGGGAGCAGCCGTCACCATGATAGCGGTGTTTCCTCATGCAAGAAAAAGGGTTATGACTTATTTGCAAAGTGCTTTCGGAAACTCTGCTGAGAATCTTGACACCTCGGGAGACGGTTATCAGATACAAAACTCACTGCGTGCAATTGGTTCGGGCGGTCTTTTCGGAAGAGGCTACGGACAGAGCATACAGAAGTATCTTTATTTGCCTGAGTCCTACAACGACTTTATTTTTGCGATAATAGCAGAGGAGCTTGGCTTTGTGGGTGTCGTTGTCGTTATTTCCTTGTTTGTGCTTCTTGTGTGCAGAGGCTACAAAATCGCTACGCACTGTTCGGATAAGTTCGGCGCTTCGGTTGCGGCGGGTATTTCCACGATAATAGGTCTGCAGGCAGTAATGAATATAAGCGTTGTGTCAGGCGTTATTCCCGTAACGGGTGTTGCCTTGCCTTTCTTTAGCTTCGGCGGCACATCGCTCGTAATGATAATGGCTTCCATGGGTATACTTCTTAACATTGCAAAGCAAAGTGAATACGTGAAGTTTTAATTAAAGCTTATGGTGAGATTATGATATACACGCTGACTGTAAATCCCGCAATTGACTATATAATGGAGCTGTCCGAATTTCCTTTGGAGGGGGCAACGAACCGTGCTTTTTGTGAAGCTTTCGTTTCAGGTGGCAAGGGCATTAACGTTTCCCTTATGCTCAAGACCTTAGGAATCGAGAGTACGGCGCTTGGCTTTGTCGCAGGGGAAACCGGCAAAATGCTTTCGGAGGACGTTAAAAGGCAAGGTATTCGTGCCGATTTTGCAGAACTTGCCTGCGGACATACAAGAGTAAACGTTAAGCTTAAAACTAACGGCAGCATCGGAAAGGAAACCGAGATTAACGGCAGCGGCCCGCGTGCAAACGATAAAGATATAGAAAAGCTTTTAAAAAAGCTTGAGTCTGCCGTTAAAGGGGATATAATAATTATGTCGGGAAGCTTGCTTCCTGGTATGCGGCCCGATTTTTACGCATACGTAATGAGCAGATTTTTCGGTAAAGCTTCTTTTATCGCAGATGCCCGAGGCACGGCGCTTCTTGAAACGCTTGCGTACAAGCCCTTGCTCGTAAAGCCCAATCTCGATGAGCTTTCGGAGCTTGCAGGAAGAGTACTTTCGTCAGACGAAGATATAAAAAGCGAAGCGAAACGGTTGATTCTTGCAGGCGCACAAAACGTTATTGTTTCGCTCGGAAGCAGAGGCGCAATGCTTTTTACCGATGAGGGAGAGTTTTGTGAGATTCCAGTAAAGGGCGGCAAAGCCGTAAGCTCGGTAGGAGCAGGCGATTCCATGGTTGCAGGTTTTGCGGCGGGTATTACGCAGGGCCTTACGAGAAAAGCATCTTTTGAGCTTGCTTGCCGTGCGGCAGAAGCTACGGCAATGTGCCGAGGCATAGCGGCTTCAATATAAAAAGACAAATTTTTAGGAGGAAAAAGCAATGATTACGAAGGAAACTACTATTGGCGAGATATTGACATACGGCAGAGCTGCTGCAGACGTTCTCATGGGTAACGGAATGCACTGTGTGGGCTGTCCGTCTGCGCAGAACGAAAGCATCGAGGATGCTTGCAGAGTTCACGGAATGGACGTTGAGAAGGTATTAAAAGAGCTTAACGACCTGTAAAAACAGGGGAGAAAGTAAGAGACAGGGGACGGTTCTGTGTCTTGGTTTGACAAGACGCAGAACCGTATTATTTTGTAAAAAACTGTTGCTTTCCATATTTTAACATGTTATTATAGTGAAGTATGCGTGAAAACGCTTGTTTTTATTTTTTCTGCATACAACATAATGTTGATTATGTTGTATGAGGAGGAATTATGAAAATTTTGAAGGAGGCTAAAATGAAACTGTTTAAAAAAATCGTTTTGTTATTGATAGCCATGGCCGTGCTCGTTACGGGCGTACCTGTATACTACGGCGACGTAGCCACGGTAAAGGCAGAATCGCTTACCACCGAGGATGGTTTTGAGTACACCATTACGGATGGTGAGGCTACGATTACCGGCTACACGGGCACTGCAACGGAGCTTGTGATACCCGAGGAGATTGACGGGGCGAAGGTGACGGCAATAGGCGAATATGCATTTGAATATTACGCCACACTGACGGAAATAACAATCCCTGCAAGTGTGAAGAGTATAGGTTCTTATGCATTTGAAGCGTGCTCCGGACTTACAACAGTAACGTTAAACGAGGGCTTGGAGAGCATAGGCTATGTTGCATTTGGAGGTTGCGAAGCCCTTAAGGAAATCACAATTCCGGGAAGCGTGACGAGTATAAGAGACGATGCATTTGATTATTGCGAAGCACTAACTGAAATCACAATCCCTGCAAGTGTAACGAGCATAGGATCCAGCGTGTTTACCGGCTGTTACGGCCTTACGGGTATTATCGTAGACGAAGCAAATGAGGTGTATTATTCCTCGGGAAATTGCTTGCTTACAAAAGCAGACAACGTTTTGATTTTAGGCTGTAGCACAAGTGTTATACCTGATAATTGTACGGCGATAGGCATGTGTGCATTTGAAGGTTGCGAAGCCCTTAAGAAAATCACAATTCCGGGAAGTGTGACGGGAATAGGTGCTTGTGCATTTGAAGATTGCACAGCCCTTACAGAAATCACAATTCCGGGAAGTGTGACGAGTATAGATAATTTTGCATTTTATAATTGCACAGCTCTTACAGAAATCGCAATCCCGGGAAGTGTTACGAGCATGGGAGTTTCAGCTTTTGCAGATTGCGAAGCACTTACAACAGTGACGTTAAACGAGGGCTTGGAGAGTATAGGCGATATGGTTTTTCAATGTTGTTCCGCCCTTAAGGAAATTACAATCCCGAGAAGTGTTACGAGCATAGGCGAGAAAGCATTTGATAGTTGCCCCGGTATTACAAGCATTAGCGTAGATAAAGCAAACGAGGTATATTATTCCTCGGAAAATTGCTTGCTTACAAAAGCAGACAACATTTTGATTTTAGGCTGTAGCACAAGTGTTATACCCGATACTTGCACTGCAATAGACGAGTATGCATTTAGATGTTGCACAGCTCTTACAGAAATCGCAATCCCCGCAAGTGTGAAGAGTATAGGTCGTTATGCATTTTTTAGTTGCGATGCCCTTACAACAGTAAAGTTAAACGAGGGCTTGGAGAGTATAGGAGAAGGTGCATTTGCTTATTGTTCCGCCCTTACGGAAATAACAATCCCGGGGAGTGTGATGGGAATAGGTGATTATGCATTTTATAATTGCTCCGGTCTTACAAAAGCAACGTTAAAAGAGGGTTTGGAGAGCATAGGCGAGGATGTGTTTGATGGTTGCACAGCACTTACAGAAATTACAATCCCCGCAAGCGTGAAGAGTATAGGTTGTTATGCATTTTCCGGTTGCGATGCCCTTACAACAGTAAAGTTAAACGAGGGCTTGGAGAGTATAGACTCTTTTGCATTTGAAGATTGCGAAGCTCTTACAGAAATCACAATCCCTGCAAGTGTGAAGAGTATAGGTTCCTCTCCTTTTATGTATTGTTCCGGTCTTACAAGTATTACCGTGACTAAAGCAAATGAGGTGTATTATTCTTCGGGAAATTGCTTGCTTACAAAAGCAGACAACGTTTTGATTTTAGGCTGTAGCACAAGCGTTATACCCGATACCTGTACGAGAATAGACGATTATGCTTTTGCAGGTTGCGAAGCTCTTACAGAAATCACAATCTCGGAAAGTGTTACGAGTATAGGCTATGGTGCATTTGCTTATTGTTCCGGTCTTACAAGTATTACCGTGGCTAAAGCAAATGAGGTGTATTATTCTTCGGGAAATTGCTTGCTTACAAGAGCAGAGAACATTTTGATTTCAGGCTGTAGTAGAAGCGTTATACCCGATACCTGTACGAGAATAGACGATTTTGCTTTTGCAGGTTGCACAGCTCTTACGGAAATAAAAATACCGGAAAGTGTGAGGAGTATAGGCAATTATGCATTCGCCGATTGCGACGCACTTACAGAATTATTAATTCCCTCTGGTACAGATGTGGGTGGAGAAGGTGCATTTGCTTATTGTGATGCACTCGTGACAGTAACGTTGAGCGAGGGTTCGACGAGTACAGGTTATCGAACTTATGCTGGTTGCCACGAGCTTTGCGTTGTAACGCTTCCTGCATCGCTTGAATCTATAACTATTTATTCTTTTATGAATGATCAAAACTTGTCTCACGTACTTTTCAAAGGCACAGAGGCGCAGTGGAATCAGATTTGTATAGAAGAATATAACGAAGCTCTGACTAGTGCTACCATTCATTTCGAAGCTTCCGATTACACTGTAGAAGATTTTGATGCTGACTACGTTACGGAAGGCACTAAGATAATTAAATGTCCTCATTGCGATTTTACGTGCCTTGCAGGCGGTTCTTATACGGCAACGGGAAAGTATAAAGTAGCGAGTGAAAGTGTATACGTTTTGTCTGCACCCGATTCAGAGGCGGATACTTTGGAGAACGTTACTTTTACTGCGGGCGACGTTATCGAGATTCTTGAAATAGTGGAAGTTGACGGCACTGTTTTCGGAAAGGTACAATGCGAGGATGCTTCCTTTGGCTACGTGGAGCTTAATTTAAATGATTTTGCTTTTACCGGCGAAGAATTGCTCCTCGGTGACTCAAGCGGCGATGGCAAGATCAACATGGCAGACGTAGTCGCTGTGAGACGTTACCTTGTAAACGCAGAGAAGTACCCGCTTACTTCGCTTGAAAACGCTGACGTTAACGGCGACGGTAAGGTAAACATGGCTGACGTGGTTGCTGTGAGACGTTACCTTGTAAATGCGGAG
>JAZPZG010000072.1:0-10706 GCA_045544575.1 Clostridia bacterium | reverse complement strand
CCAAATGGCTGTTAATAAGCTTTTCAAGCTCATTTGCTTCATCTTTCGTAATATTTGTTTCAGAAATAAACGTCGCTAAAAAACTAGGGAGCGACCCGTTAAAATACTTTTGAATAACCGACATTCCCTCATACTTTTTAACGTCTTCAAGGCTTACAAGCGACTTTACGACTGTATTTTCATTAACGAGAAATCCTCTGAGCGATAAGTTTCTTAACACAGTATACGTAGTGGGCTTTTTCCATCCAAAGGCATCGGCGCACAGCTTCACAAGCTCGCCTGATGAAATCGGCTCGTTCTTCCAAATCAGCTCCATAAATCTATGTTCACTGTCACATAATTTCAAACTTTTCATTGTTTCACCCTTGATTTCCTTTATGTGGTTTATTGTTTGTAAACCAATAATAACACCCCACATTTACATTGTCAATATAAGTTTGCAAAAAAAAAACGACCTCAAAAGCAGAGGCCGTTTAAAACTATTTTATTCTTTTATCAAACAAGCACGGTACCTTCAAAAACCTTCTCGACGTAACCTGCAAGCGTAATATAATCAGGCTTGCATCTTACGGTAAGCTCTCCGCCCAAGGCAAGGACCTTAATTACGTTATCACCGTCACAGTGACCGTTTAGAATTGCCGCATAAGCAGCCGCACATGCACCCGTACCGCAAGCAAACGTCTCTCCCGTACCTCTCTCGCAAACACGCATTTTTATGGTGTTCTCATCAATAGTCTGTACGAATTCAACGTTTACACCCTCAGGGAAATAACCGCTGTTTTCAATCTCAACACCAAGCTTTTCAACGTCAAGTGTCTCAATTTCATCACTGAAAACAACACAATGCGGGTTACCCATCGACACGCAAGTAATATTATACTTTGTACCGTTAACCTCGATAGGTCTGTTTATAACGCTCTCACCGTCAAAGATTGCCGGAATTGTAGCAGGTTCAAGAGTGGGTTTGCCCATGTTAACCTTTACTCTATTGACAATACCGTTCTTTGTAAATACCTTACAAAGCTTTACACCACTGAGCGTCTCGATAGTAAGCTCTCTTGTTGTAACGATTTTATTATCATAGAGATATTTAGCAACGCATCTTACGGCATTACCGCACATACGGGCTTCACTGCCGTCAAGGTTGAACATTCTCATCTTAGCATCCGCAACGTCAGACTTTGAAATAAGAACTACACCGTCACCGCCAACACCTTTATGTCTGTCAGCAAGATAAATCGACAGGAATTCAGGTGATGAAATTTCTTTGTCAAAGCAATCGATATAGATATAGTCATTCGAGCAAGTCTGCATCTTAGTAAAGTTGAGCTTAAGTCTCTCACTTCTCATATTTGCAATATCGACAAGCTCAATATTTCTGAGCGTATAACGGCTCATAAGGCTGTCTGCAAGTGCATTGGCAGTGTCTATTGCCGTAAGGCACGGAATTCCCAAAAGACTTGCTTTACGTCTTATCTTAACACTGTCACGCTGAGGGTCACGACCCTTTGCTGACGTGGAAATAACGTAATTTACCTTGCCACTCTCAAAGAGCTCAATAGCATTTACGCCCTTCTTTTCGTGTATCTTTGTGATTCTTGATACCTTGATTCCGAGTTTTTCGATAACTGCCGCAGTACCTTCGGTTGAGTAAATTTCAAGTCCGAGTGAGCTGAACTTTTTAGCAATTGCGCCAATCTCATGTTTATCACTGTTTCTGACAGTTATAAATACGCCGCCCTGCTTGGTCATCGTACAGCCGGATGAAATGAGTCCCTTATAAAGAGCCTCCTCCATAGTGTTACCGATTCCGAGAACCTCACCCGTTGACTTCATTTCAGGTCCGAGCTGTGTATCAACGTCGGTTAATTTTTCAAAGGAGAACACAGGAACCTTAACCGCAACGTATGCAGACTCTTTGTAAATTCCCGTACCGTATTTGTAATCAGAAAGCTTCTTTCCGAGGCTCACGCCTGTAGCAAGGTCACACATCGGAATATCCGTAA
Organism: Clostridia bacterium; assembly: GCA_045544575.1. GTDB lineage: Bacteria > Bacillota > Clostridia > UBA1212 > UBA1212 > RGIG8523. The sequence continues at coordinate 8,700 of JAZPZG010000072.1, read as the reverse complement.
CTTTGCTGATATAAGGAACAGTTCTTGATGCTCTCGGATTTACCTCGATAACGTAAAGCTCATCACCTTTTACAATATATTGGATATTAACAAGACCGAGTGCATTAAGTCCCTTACAAATATCATACGTCGTTTTGTAAATTACTTCTGCCATATCATCACTGATATGCTGTGCAGGATATATTGCAATACTGTCACCCGAGTGAACACCCGTTCTTTCAACGTGTTCCATTATACCCGGAACAAGTATCTCCTCACCGTCGCAAATAGCATCAAGCTCAACCTCAATACCGCTTATATACTTGTCAATAAGAACGATATTGTCAGGGTTAGTTCTGAGAATAATCTCCATGTACTCTTTGATTTCTGCATCCGAAGAAGCAATTATCATGTTCTGTCCGCCGAGCACGTATGAAGGACGCATAAGCACGGGATAACCAAGCTCATTGGCAACCTTTAAAGCTTCTGCCTCATTAAGAACGGTCTGACCCTTAGGACGAGCAACACCCAATGACTCAAGAAGATTTTCAAATCTTTCTCTGTCTTCTGCCATATCAATGGTATCTGCAGAAGAACCGATAAGCTTTACACCGTTCTCTTCAAGAACCTTGTTAAGCTTAATAGCAGTTTGACCGCCGAACGCTACCACAACACCGATAGGCTTTTCCTGAGCAATAATATTCAGTACGTCTTCAGGACAAAGAGGCTCAAAATAGAGTCTGTCACCTGTATCAAAGTCAGTTGAAACAGTCTCGGGGTTATTATTGATAATAATAGCCTCATAGCCCATTTTACGCAAAGAGTTTACACAGTGAACGCTCGCATAGTCAAACTCGATACCCTGTCCGATTCTGATAGGACCTGCACCGATAACGATTATGCTCTGCTTTCCGCTCTTTCCGATAAAGTCCGTAGCATCGTTCATGCCGCCCTGCTCGGGAAGATTGTATGTCGCATAGAAGTAAGGAGTATTAGCGTGGAATTCACCTGCACATGTGTCAACCATCTTGTATACAGGCTTAATTGAATATTCAAAAGAATTACCGGAAAGTCTCTTTAATGCTGCATCCGTGTAACCAAGCTTCTTACCCTTTTTATACTGTTCATAAGTAATAACGGAATCTGCAATCTCAGCCTCAAAGTTAATCAAATTCATGAATTTGTTCAGGAACCACATGTCAATCATGGTCTTCTCATGAATTTCCTCGGGACTGATGCCTCTCTTCAAAAGCTCGTAAATTACAAAAATTCTCTCATCTGTCTGACGCACTACAAGCTGCTGAAGCTCTTCCGTGGACATTTTTTTCATTTTCGGAACGTTCATCGTATCAACGGATATTTCAACGCCCCTTACTGCCTTCATCAATGCCTCTTCAAAGCTGTCGGCAATAGACATTACTTCACCGGTAGCCTTCATCTGCGTTCCGAGGCGTCTGTCTGCGTATACGAACTTCTCAAAAGGCCACTTGGGGAACTTAAGGCAGAGATAGTCAATTGTAGGCTCACATGCCGCATAAGTAGTACCCGTTACAGCGTTTTTAATTTCATCAAGAGTGTACCCTACCGCAATCTTAGCAGCAACCTTGGCAATAGGATATCCGGTAGCCTTAGAAGCAAGAGCAGAAGATCTCGATACTCTTGGGTTAACCTCGATAACAGCATAGTCAAATGATGTGGGATGAAGTGCAAACTGACAGTTACAAGCACCCTCAACACCAAGTGCCGTAACTATATTAAGAGCCGCCTTGCGGAGCATGCTGTACTCAGTTTCGGAAAGCGTTACTGCCGGTGCAACAACAATACTGTCACCGGTGTGAACGCCTACAGGGTCAACATTTTCCATAGAACAAACCGTTATGGCATTTCCCTTGCTGTCTCTTATTACCTCAAATTCAATTTCCTTCCAACCTGAAATACACTTTTCAACGAGAATCTGTGTTATAGGAGAAAGCTTAAGTCCTCTTTCAGAAACTTCTCTTAATTCCTTTTCATCATAAACAATTCCGCCGCCCGAACCACCAAGCGTAAAAGCAGGTCTGATAATTACGGGGTAACCGATTTCATTCGTAAAATCAACGGCATCTTCAACAGTTGTAACGACCTTAGAAGGAATACAAGGCTGATTAATACTCATCATTGTATCCTTAAACATCTGTCTGTCTTCAGCCTTATCAATTGTTTCGGGAGAAACACCGAGAAGTTTAACGTTATGCTTTTCAAGGAAGCCTTCTTTTGCAAGCTGCATACCCATCGTAAGACCGTTTTGGCCTCCGAATCCTGCGAGAATACTGTCAGGCTTTTCTTGTTCAATTACCCTTTTTACAGTAGCGAGATTAAGCGGCTCAATATAAATCTTGTCCGCCATGGTCTTGTCAGTCATAATCGTAGCAGGGTTTGAGTTAATAAGAACGATTTCAATTCCGTCCTCTCGTAACGCACGGCAACATTGTGTTCCCGCATAGTCAAATTCCGCTGCCTGTCCGATAACAATAGGACCTGAACCAATTACCAGAACTTTTTTAATATCTTTATTTAACGGCATATCAGTTACCTCCTATTTTCTTTGCAAACTCATCAAAGAACCATGAAGTATCAAGCGGACCACCGAAAGCATCCGGATTAAACTGCACGGACTTTGCATTAATATTTTTATACACAATGCCTTCACAGGAATTGTCGTTAATGTTGAAGAAACGCACGTCGGCAATGCTTTCATCCACAGATTCTGAAACAACTTCATACCCGTGATTTTGCTCGGTAATATAAACACGCTCTGTAAGCTTGTCCTTAACGGGCTGACTTGCACCTCTGTGACCGAACTTCATCTTTGCTGTCTTAAATCCATTTGCAAGAGCAAGCAACTGATGTCCTAGACCTATACCGTAAACAGGAATACCCAAATTAATAATCTCTTTAATATTCTCTATAGCCTGAATATTATCCTCAGGATTTCCGGGGCCTGCAGACAGCAAAACACCGTTTACTCCAAGTCGCTTAATGTCAGCGGCAGTAACGGTAGGAGGACAGATCGCAACTTCACAGCCTCTTTCGGTAAGTGCTTTAACAACACTTTTCTTAGCTCCGAAATCAACCAAAGCCGCTTTCCCCTTTATGTCACCTTCCGCAGATACAAGAAGCATGCCTTTTGCACCTGCTATATCAGCGGCATTCTTCACGGAAAAACGCTTTAGTTCACCGTTTATATCCTTAACAGCGGCGTCAGCAGCTTCTTTTGAATAAACAAGCTTTGCATTCATAACACCGAACTGCCTTATTTCCTTTGTAAGGGCTCTCGTATCGATACCGCAAATTCCGGGAACGCCCTGTTCCTTCAAATACTCATCCAAAGTTCCCTCTGAACGAAAATTTGAGGGCTCGCAACAATATTCCTTAACGACATAAGCGCTTGGAACAGCACGATCACCCTCAAAATTATCATTTATAATACCGTAATTGCCGATAAGCGGGAAAGTTTGAACGACAATCTGTCCCAAATAACACTTATCGGTAAGTGTATCATGATATCCAACCATACCGGTTGTAAAAACAACTTCACCAACCACCTCGGCTTCTGCACCGAAAGACAGTCCCTCATAAACACTCCCGTTCTGTAGTACTAAGTAAGCCTTGCTCATGCTAAATCTCAACCTCTGCTTTCTTACTTTGATATGAACATCTTCAACATCACAGTTTAAATTATAAAATGCCTCTTGTCAAGATATGCACAAAATATTTCTTAAAATTTTTTGATATTTTTTGCAAAAATTTTCAAATAAAAACAAGGGCATCCTTATCACAAACATCTGATAAAGACACCCTTGTCAATCAGTATAAAACTAAATACTTACTCAGGCAGATTAATACATACCGCCCATGCCGCCGCCTGCAGGTGCAGCCGGCTCAGGCTCCGGAATATCTGCAACAGCAGCCTCGGTTGTAAGAAGAACAGATGCTACGGAAGCTGCGTTCTGAAGTGCAGAACGAGAAACCTTGGCAGGATCTACAATTCCGCATGCAATCATGTCAACATACTTCTCACTCATTACGTCATAACCGATACCTACCTTAGAGTGCTTAACCTTATCTACAATAACTGCACCCTCAAGTCCGGCATTCTTTGCAATCTGCTTAACGGGCTCTTCAAGAGCTTTAAGAACGATTTCAACACCGGTCTTTTCATCGCCGCTCTTTGTTTTGAGAAGCTTTTCAACTGCAGGAACAGCGCTTACAAAGCATGTTCCGCCGCCTGCAACGATACCTTCCTCAACAGCAGCCTTGGTAGCAGCAAGAGCATCCTCAATTCTGAGTTTCTTCTCCTTCATCTCTGCTTCACTTGCAGCACCAACCTGAATAACGGCAACACCGCCTGCAAGCTTTGCGAGTCTCTCCTGGAGTTTCTCTCTGTCAAAATCAGATGTCGTTTCTTCAATCTGAGTTCTGATGGAAGCAACACGCTGCTTAATAGCCTCGGCATCACCTGCTCCGTCTACAATGATAGTATTCTCCTTCTGAACCTTAACCTGACGAGCCGTACCGAGCTGTTCAATGGTAGTTTCCTTAAGATCAAGGCCGAGTTCCTCGGTAATTACTTCACCACCTGTAAGAATAGCAATATCACGAAGCATTTCTTTTCTTCTGTCACCAAAGCCGGGAGCCTTTACTGCTACGCAAGTAAACATACCTCTGAGCTTATTAACAACGAGTGTTGCAAGAGCCTCACCCTCAACGTCTTCTGCAATAATGAGAAGCTTCTTACCCATTTGAACAATCTGTTCAAGAAGAGGAAGAATTTCCTGAATATTAGATATTTTCTTATCAGTGATGAGAATATACGGATTATCAAGTACAGCCTCCATCTTGTCGGTATCGGTAGCCATGTAAGCAGAGAGATATCCTCTGTCAAACTGCATACCTTCTACTACCTCAAGATTTGTACCCATGGTCTTAGATTCTTCAACGGTAATTACTCCGTCGTTTGTAACCTTTTCCATAGCCTCAGCAATAAGCTTACCGATAAAGTCATCATTAGCGGAAACTGCCGCAACTCGTGCAATATCTTCACTTCCGCGAACCTTTTGACTGGAAGCAGCAATACTTGTTACTGCGGCGTCAACTGCAGCTGCGATTCCCTTTTTGAGAACCATAGGATTTGCTCCTGCCGCAATGTTTTTCACACCTTCACGAATGATAGCCTGTGCAAGAAGAGTCGCGGTAGTGGTTCCGTCACCTGCAACATCATTCGTCTTTGTAGCAACTTCTTTAACAAGCTGTGCACCCATATTTTCAAATCTATCTTCGAACTCGATCTCTTTTGCTATGGTAACACCGTCATTTGTAATAAGGGGAGCGCCGAACTTCTTATCGAGTACTACGTTTCTTCCCTTAGGGCCAAGAGTAACCTTAACGGTATCAGCAAGCTGATCAACACCTTTAATGATGGACTTTCTGGCGTCCTCACCGAATTTAATTTCCTTTGCCATTATAAACCTCCAAAAAATTTAATCACTTTTCAGTGTTCAGTATACAAATCAATCCTCTACAATAGCAAGAACGTCCGATTGCTTGATAACAGTGTACTCAACACCCTCAAGCTTTACTTCTGTTCCGGCATATTTTGCAATCATAACCTTATCTCCTACTTTTACTTCCATGGGAATAAGTTTTCCGTCTGAATTGTATGCACCGGGACCTACGGCAATAACCTCAGCGTACTCGGGTTTCTCCTTTGCAGAACCGGTAAGCAAAATACCGCCTTTGGAAACGGTCTCAACTTCAATCATTTTTGTAACAATCTTATCACCTAAAGGCTTAAGTTTCATATTAATATCCTCCTAATCAAAATTTAAGTAGTCACACTTAATTTTAGCACTCACCAACTTCAAGTGCTAACAACAAGTATTACTATATCATACATTATACTTTTATCAAGTCATCAATATGGCAAAAAAAGGAATTTTTTTCATTTTTTCAAGCATTTTTCTCCGTTTAACTTTGATTTTCGCCTTTTTTCACATGTTTATTGAAGCTTTTTCAATTTTGTATATGCAAGTGAAAAACGTTTCATTCCGAATTTTTCAAACTCAATTTCAACAACTGTGTCATTTCCCGAAAATTCCATCTTTGTTATAACGCCTTCTCCGAATTTTGCATGCAACACACTGTCACCTGTAGAAAAATTCCTGTCTCCGTCTGCTTGAGCCGCAATTTTTGCAGCAGCAAGCTTTTCAATGTCACTTACGGAAGACACCGTCCTCCCAAAAGAAACCTTTTGCGGATTTTTGGGAATTGATACCGTATTTCCGTGTCCGTATGAAATCTCCCGTTCTTTTGAAAAACTTCTTTGCGGCTGGCTGCTTCCGTACAAAGAACTGACTTTTAACAGCTCACCCGGAATTTCTCGCAAAAATCTGGATGGCGGATTCATTCCGGTCTTACCGAATTGCATTCGTGAAAAAGCATTCGTGATGTATAGCTGTTCTTTTGCTCTCGTTATGGCAACGTAGCAAAGTCTGCGTTCTTCATCAGTTCCGCCTTCGTCGATCGAACGGTAAGACGGAAAAATACCTTCCTCCATGCCGATAACAAAGACTACCGGAAATTCAAGACCTTTTGAGTTGTGAATCGTCATCATTGTAACGGAATTATCCTCATCATCGGATTTATCCATATCCGTGCTGAGTGCAATACTTTCCAGAAAAGCAGCAAAAGAATCATCCGAATCAAGATTTTCCGCAGAATCTTTTTCAAATTCTTTGGCAACAGATATGAACTCTTTCAGGTTTTCAATTCTTGCTCTGTCTTCATCAGTTTTTTTAGCTTCGTATTCGGCGATAAGTCCGATATCGGATAAAATGAATTCCACAAACTCTGAAATTCCCATATCATCCTTTATCATCGTAAGCTCAAAGATTTTTTCCGCAAAAGCCACCATCTGTTTTGCAGCTCTTGAAAGTTTCGGATAGCTTGTCGCATCAGCTAAAACAGAAAGTAAGGATAATCCCTGCTCCTCCGCAATTTCCGCCGCATACGAAAGGCTTGTATCTCCTATTCCTCTTTTTGGAACGTTAACAATTCTTCTGAGTGCAATTTCATCAGTCGGATTTTCAAATACGCGTAAATAAGAAATAATATCCTTTATCTCTTTACGCTCAAAAAATTTAAGTCCGCCGTACACTTTATACGGAATCTGCATTCGCATAAAAGCATTTTCAAGGTTCTGAGACAAAGCATTCATACGATAAAGAACGGTAAAATCTTTATAATTTCGTTCTGCGTTTTGTACCGCTTTTTTTATCTCTCTCGCAATAAAATAACTTTCTTCATTTTGGTCCTCGCCTGTAAAATAAATTATCTTATCGCCGTCTCCCGCCGCGGTCCATAGTTTTTTTTGCTTTCTGATTTTGTTATTTCCGATAACGTTATTTGCGGCACTGAGAATATTCTGCGTCGAACGGTAATTTTGTTCAAGCTTAATTATTTTACAACCCTTATATTGCTTTTCAAAATTAAGAATATTGGTAACGTCTGCACCTCTGAAGCTGTAAATACTTTGATCGTCATCACCTACAACACAAAGATTTCCGTGAGAAGCAATCATTGTAACAAGCCTGTACTGTACATTGTTTGTATCCTGATACTCATCAACCATAACGTACTTAAACTTATTTGAATAATAGTTAAGCACATCCGGATTTTGCTGAAAAAGTCTCACGGTATGACAAATCATATCATCAAAATCCATGGCGTTATTACTAAGAAGTTCATTCTGGTACGCCTTGTATATATCGTATACTTTTCTTGTAATATAGTCATTTTTGTCAGCAGAAGCAAAAAACTCATCCGGTCCCTGCATTTTTTCTTTAGCCTTGGAAATAATACCCTTGATTTGCTGCACAGAAAACTTTTCACTGTCGATATTCAACTTTTTCAAGCAGTCTTTGATAACAGTGTTGGTTTCCTGGTCATCATATATTACAAATCTTGAAGTAAATCCTATAAGGTCCGCATGTCTTCTTAAAATTTTTCCGCAGAAAGCATGAAAAGTGCTTATCCACATACGGGAAATATCATTTTGCAAAAGATTCTCTACACGCTCGCGCATTTCGCGAGCTGCTTTATTGGTAAAGGTTATTGCCAAAATACTTTCGGGATAAACTCCGCATTCTTCTATAAGGTGAGCAATTCTGTATGTAATAACTCTCGTTTTTCCGCTGCCCGCACCCGCAAGAATGAGCAGCGGACCGTCTCTGTGAATAACGGCCTCGTACTGTTCTTTATTAAGTTCTGATTTATAGTCCATAAAAACACCTCATTTATTATTTCCGTTGCGCTGCTTAAAAGCTTCATAAAGAACCACGCCCGCCGCAACAGAAGCATTAAGAGATGAAACCTTCCCCTTCATCGGTATAGTCAAAACAAAGTCGCATTTTTCACGAACCAATCTTCCCATACCGTTACCTTCACTGCCTATAACTATACCCACAGCTCCCTTGTAGTCAGCATTATAAAATTCAGTAGTGCCTGTAAGGTCAGTACCGAATATCCAGACACCTCTGCTTTTTAAATCATCAATCAAATTCGGAATATTAGGAACTCTTGCAACAGGCACGTGCATTGCTGCCCCGGCAGAGGCCTTTGCTACCGTACCCGTGAGCGCCGCTGCTCTTCTTTTAGGAATGATAACACCGTGTGCACCCACAG
>JAZPZG010000071.1:0-21920 GCA_045544575.1 Clostridia bacterium | reverse complement strand
CGTATTCGTGGCCATATGATTCACATCCTTGCAGCCAGTTTCGCTGGGTACTGGGTAATTATTTGGTCTCCTTATGAGCAGTGTGCTTCTTGCAGAACTTGCAATACTTGCTCATCTCAAGTCTGTCTGTCGTGTTCTTCTTATTCTTCATAGTAGTGTAGTTTCTCTGCTTACACTCAGTACACGCCATAGTAACTTTAACTCTCATGTGATACACCTCCACTGAATTTACGGGCGTTCTCCAATTTAACATAAAACAGAACGCTTGTCAACTCAAAAAAATGCTTTTTTAACACTTTTTCGGGACTTTTTCGCATAATCCTTTAGCATTATATTATAAAACATATCAAAAATCAAGTATTTTTTATATTTTATCCGCCGCAAGCAAAAAAGTAAAACGTTTTATTCACCAAGAATTTCCAGCAAATCCTCTCGGGTAATGGACATTGCATTAAACTCATCTCCGCTGAGAAGCTGTTCTGCAAGGAACTGCTTTTTCTCCTGAAGCCTCATTATGTTTTCTTCAATTGTGTTAACCGCAACAAGCTTATAAACAGTAACGACGTTCTTTTGTCCTATTCTGTGTGCGCGGTCTGTGGCTTGATTTTGCACGGCAACGTTCCACCACGGGTCAAAATGAATTACGATATCAGCAGCAGTAAGGTTAAGGCCTGTGCCTCCCGCTTTAAGAGATATACAGAACACAGGGACGTTATTGTTATTAAACTCCTCCGTCATGCGTATTCTTTGCTCCTTGGGCGTAGAGCCGACAAGAGAGAAATATTCTATACCTTCCACGGACAAGCGCTTTTGTAAAATGTCAAGCATACTTGTAAACTGTGAAAACAGCAATATTTTGTGTCCGCCGTCAATGGCACGTCTTACAAGATCGATACACATTTCAACCTTTGCAGAGCCTGCATTATATCTCTCATACAGTAACGCAGGATCACAGCAAAGCTGACGAAGTCTCGTAAGCTCTGCAAGAATCTGAAGCTTTCCTCGCTTGAACTCATCGTTTGTTGACGAATGAACGGATTCACGCAAGCGCATAACCCCTGCCTCATAAAGTGCACGCTGCTCACCCTCCAGGCGGGTTGTTAACGGTTCTTCTATTTTATCGGGCAAATCCTTGAGAACCTCGGATTTGAGTCGTCGTAAAATGAAAGGTCTTATCATTTTTTGCAGGCGCCTCATGTCGTCTTTATTTTTGAATTGTACAATCGGAAGCTCAAACTCATCACGGAATTGCGGATATGAGTGAAGGAATCCCGGCATCAGGTAGTCGAAAATACTCCAAAGCTCACTGAGTCTGTTTTCAATCGGCGTACCGGTAAGCGCAACTTTGAAATCCGCGGCAATATTTTTCACGGAGCGAGACGACTGTGTCGCATTATTCTTTATATACTGTGCCTCGTCAATAACCTGACATGCAAATCTTATTCCTTCGTAGTGGTCAATATCACGTTTTAACAGGTCATACGAGGTAATAAGAATATCACCCGGCTCGGAATTTTTAATAATCTCAGCACGCTCTGCAAGAGCACCCGTAACCGTCACGGTCTTAAGCTTCGGTGCGAATCTTGCAAATTCGTTTTTCCAGTTAAAAACAAGTGACGCAGGACAAACTATAAGCGTACGTCCGATTCGCCCTTCCTCTGCCTCAGAAAGCAAGAAGGCTATTACCTGAAGAGTCTTACCCAATCCCATATCGTCGGCAAGTATTCCACCAAAGCCATTGCTTCTCAGTGTTTTAAGCCAACGAAAACCGTACTTTTGGTAATGGCGCAAAACGCCCTTAAGATTTTCGGGAACCTCAAAATCATTATCCTCTACGGTTTTCATATTTCTTATCAGCGCACGGAATTCTTTGCTTCTTCCGGCAGTGACGTTTCGGCTGTCCATAAGCTCGCTGTCGAGGAAAAGAGCCCTGAACTTAGGTACGGTAACCGTTCCGCCCGCTATTTGTTCCTCTGTAAGACGAAGCACCTTTGTTATATTGGCTATATGTTCAAAGCCTTCTGCATCAACGTTTATAAACGTTCCGTCTTTTAATCTGAAGAATTTTTTTCTTCTGTCGTATTTAGACAATATTTCGGCAAGCTGTTCCCCTGTAAAATCATCACTGTGCATTGAAAAGCTCAAAAGCTCTCCGTCAAGCGAAACTCCCGCGGAAATTTTAGGAGAAGCCTTTACCTTTATTGCTTTTATCTTGTCGGAAACGTACACCTCGCCCAAAGAATGAAGTTCATATATACCTTCGGTAATAAAATCATAAAGCTTGTTTTCGTCACGCATCAAAACAGCGAGCTTCTTTTTGGGATCGTACTTATTAAAAAACTTTTTCAACGCAATAAGTACGGACATTTCCTCTACTTCATTACGAATCGGATTGGCTGCATAATCTCTGTCTGCAAAAAGATTATATTTCTGTTCATCTTTTTTATTTTCACAGTAAACCGCATAGACCTCACACGTAATTATGTCCTTTTTGGGTGCATCGATATATATCTTAAACACCGCTTTTTCGGGAAGATATTGCACCTCGTCAAAATCAATAAATTCGACGTGATAATACTTTTTTATTATCTGTAAAAACTCCGATGCAAACAAAGGCAAATCGGTCTCCGATATGTAAACCTCACGATTGTCATTTTCCGCGGCAAAGCTCCAAAACAGTTCCATGTCCTGCATCTGCGTCTTCGGAACGGTATAAATACATTTGTCCTTTACAATCACGTAATAATCAAGACCGATAAACGCCTTGGGAAAATCTCCGCTCATAACAGCACCGCCCGAAATCCCCTTTACGGTCATATTAAGATGAGGCAATTCATTTTTTACCTCGTAATACTCTCTTTCACCCGTGAAATTATCGGTTACAGCCGCCATATCGGTAGACGTAAGAACGGAGCATCCCGCCACGGCTGAGAAAAAACCGTCAAGCGCCTCGTTTTTCAGCGTAATAAAGCGATATTCCTGGTCATTTCTATGGGCATATGACAGAGTGTGAGTTTTTTTGTTCTGCTCATACCGTGCCATGAAGTCTATTATGCGCTGAGACGGTTCATCAAATATACTCATGGTATGCAAAAACTCAAGGTTTTTACCGTACTGAAAAACCTTGTTTTCTTTTACCGCTTTTACAAAAGCACTCACGTCACGTATTATATAAAGCTTGTCATGTCCGGCTCTGAACTCAACGTCTGCCGATACGTCCGAAATGGTAAGATACGGAACAACACGCATACTGCCTTTTTTGTTGCGCTGAGATATTTCAAGCTTCTTTTTCGTATTATGCTGTTTTAAAATATCAAGAAATGCAGAATCGGTAGCAACGTCACTTTTTTCTTTTTGGACCTCCGTCTCGTTTTCCGAATCGGTATTCTGAAAAAACGCCGCCGTACCGCTTTCTCTTATCTCAAGATACTTAAGGATGGTTCCGATACAATGCTTACAAAACTCACCCTTATTGCTGTTTCCGGGGCAAGAACAATATTTAAGTTTAAGCGCTCCGGTGCCTTCCTTCTCGTTTTTTTCATCAACGATAATGCGAACGGAATACACGTCGTGTTCACCTTCAACGGTGCTCTTTATTTCGCGCATCAATGCTCCGTCATTTTCTTGTCTGTTTTCATATTTAATTTTAAGTATTTTATTTTCTTTACAAAGAGCCAATCCCTGTTCGAACATAGCTCTTGATTCACATTCATTTTGCAGCTGAAATCTTGAATACATCTTTTGTATACCTCCCGGCTGTTGTTTACACCGTACCTTTCATTTTATCAGAAAAAGCGCTGTTTTGCAAGTGCCCGCATGAAAAATAAGGCGAAAAGCAAGAACTAAAAAAATGTCGAATAAATGAATAAAAATTGAAGTTTCTTACCAAAATTAATAAAAAAATAATACAAAAGGCCGGAAATAAATCATGAAAAAAATTGCTTTTTTTGACACAAAACCCTATGACAAAAAATGGTTTGATAAGTTGAACACAAACTATGGAATCACATATTTTGAAAGCAAGCTCTCTCCCCGTTCGGTAAAACTTGCAGAGGGCTTTGACGCAGTTTGTGCATTTGTAAACGATGACATCGACAAAACAGTAATTGACCGGCTTGTAAGCTTCGGAATAGGTGTAATCGTCATGAGATGCTCGGGCTATAACAACGTAAACGTAAAACACTCAAAGGGCCGCATAAAAATACTGCGAGTCCCTGCCTATTCACCGTATGCAGTCGCAGAGCACGCAATGGCTCTTGTACAAACACTCAACAGACATTTGCACAAGGCCTACAACAGAACCAGAGACTTTAACTTCAGTATTGTAGGCTTTACGGGAATAGACCTTCACGGCAAAACCGCAGGTATAATAGGAACCGGAAAAATCGGAAGAGTCTTCATCGACATATGCAAGGGCTATGGAATGAAAGTCCTGGCATACGACCTGTTCCCTGCCGAAAACAGCGGCATAGAATACGTAGGACTTGAAGAGCTGTTCCGACAAAGCGACATTATTTCGCTTCATTGTCCGCTTACAGAACAAACCCACCACATTTTAAACAAAAAGGCTTTTTCAAAAATGACAAAAGCGCCGTATATTATAAACACGTCACGCGGAGGACTTATAGACAGCGAAGCTCTTTTGGATGCATTAAACAGCGGCGCCGTAAAAGGCGCCGCACTGGATGTTTATGAAGAAGAAACCGATCTTTTTTATGAGGACAATTCCGATAAAATTATACTGGACGAGGTATTGTCGCTACTGGTATCCCGTCCGAACGTAATAATAACTTCGCACCAAGCATTTCTTACGGAAGAAGCTCTTTATGCGATCGCAGAAACTACTTTGAAAAACCTTGATGCTTTTTTCGGTGACTTACATTCGGAAAACGAGGTCACTTAGAAGCCTTCACCTCATAAAGAAGATTTGAAAGCAAACCAAATTCCTCAGGCTTAAGTGTTTCACCGCGAATCATTGAATCCTTACCCATTTTTTCCAATATTTCATACACACATTCTCTTGAAGCCCCGATATAAGGAGCGTTTGACAGAGCATTTGCAAGAGTTTTCCTTCGCTGACCGAAAGCAGCCTTTACCACCTTGAAGAAATATGCCTTATCAGACAGTTCAAACGGCGGCTCGGTTCTTACTTTAAGAGAAACCACAGCGGAATCAACAGACGGCCTCGGAGAAAATGCAGACGGCGGAACCTTGAATGCGGTTTTACCCTCCGCAAAATATCCTACTGCAACGGAAAGAGCGCCGTACTCTTTTCCTCCCGGCCCTGCGGTCATACGGTCAGCAACCTCTTTTTGTACCATAAACACAAGATCTGTAAGCCCCTGTACGTTTTCCTCAAGAAATTTCATTGCAATGGGGGTAGTTATATAGTACGGCAGATTTGCTACAACCTTTACCTTTGTAAAGCCCGCGGGCTTGACGTACTTTTCTATGATATCCCTGTTTATATCAAGGGACAAAATATCCTTGTTTATTATCTTTATATTCCCGCAGGAAAGAGCAAGCGGTTCAAGCACCGGCATAAGTCTCTCGTCAATTTCAACAGCCACGACAAGACCTGCAGTTTCCGCAAGCATAGAGGTCATTACACCCAAACCGGGACCAACCTCAATAACTGCTTCATCCTTTGCTACTCCGGCAGTATAAACTATATCCCTGACAACACTCAAATCATTTAAAAAATTCTGTCCCAGGCTTTTTGCGGGACGTATATCAAATGCTCTTAAGACATCGCCGGTATTATAATAATTACTCATAAGTGATTCACCTGTCAAAATTTATTTACATAAAACACGACGGGTACGGCGCATGCGCCGCACCCGTCAATATTATAAAACAAAATCTTATGCTTTACAAGCAGATTATGCTTCCCACTCGTCGCCGTTGCGGAGCGCAAACACGTCAACGCTCTGGTCCTCGAGTATATAAACCTCTGCACCTCTTACTCCCCATACGTTGCAAAGCGGGTCGTTATCCATCCAAAGGTCAATTCGGTGTCCTTTAATTGAACCGCCGATATCTGCACAGATAGCAAAGCCGTAATCCTCGGAGCCGTCAACACTCTTTACGTAAACCTTCGTACCGAGAGGTATTACGTTAGGGTCAACCGCAATGACACCCCACTGCGCTCTGAGATTACCGAGCTGGTTGGTCCAATAGAGCAAATCACCCCATTTGGCATCATTCGTATATGCGGTAGCCACAACCTCTACACGGTTTGTGAATGCTACTTTATCTCCTCTGGAGTTAGTGAAATTTGAAATTGTACCGACAGCAACGACTTTGTTAACGGGAGCCTTTGTATCTTTTACTTTAACAAGCTCTCTTTCCGTCTCAACTCCGTCAGTCAACGTAATCTCATAAACGTAAGTCTTAATACCGTTTTCGCCCTCTGATACAACTCTGGAGTCACCTTCATACATGGTGTTATCTTCAATGTAGGTTATATCAAACGCAATTTCTTCGATTATGTCCTCGTACTCAAGAGTAATAACCGGTGCGGGCTCAGGTGTAACAACAGGAACGCCGGGCTTAATACTGGGAAGAGGCAATTCCTCTCCTAAAACAGGAACCTTTTGTTCAAAATGTGAATCTTCTTCATCAACAATTTCGCTGTCATCAATCACTTTGAAATTAACAAGTGTGTCATAGCCTGACGACTCTACCTTGTTATATTCAATTTTGCGGCTTATACGAATAATGTCAACATTCTCAACATCGTCCGTAAGCGCACAGTTTAAAACTTCATCTTCTTCAATCTCAATTCCAACCAATGATAATGCTTCGCTAACAGTATCGCAGTCGGCCGTGAGTTCATATAAGGCACAACCGTCGCTTATAATAACGGTTTTTGTATTCTCGGAAAAAATCGCGCCGGCAACAGCCAAGGAAGCTGTAAGCACAACCGCCAACAAAAGCGGACATATGAAAAGCATCAGTGATGCGGTTATTTTTTTGCGAAATTTTCTTTGTGTTCGTACCTTCATTTGCTCATCTCCTTCCTGACGATTATCGCCAAACACATACCAAGTTTAATACACCCCGTCAATTTTCGTCAATCTTTTTTTACAATTTTTGTGAAAACAAACCACAAAAAAGCCCTGTGAAAAGATACTAAATCGGACATTTTTGTGCATTTAGACCAAAAAATCGTTTTGCGTTCTCATTTGTCAACCTGCAAAGTTCCTCATACTCCATACCCTTTATATCAGCAATTTCCTTTGCGGTATACATAATATTTGCAGAATTATTTCTTGTTCCCCGCAGCGGCACCGGTGACATGTACGGACAGTCTGTTTCAAGCATTAAAAGTTCCCCCGGTATAACGGCAACGGCCTCTTTTATTTTGGAAGCATTTTTAAAAGTAACCGAACCGCCTATCGAAAAATACCACCCGTGCTTTGCCACGATTTTTGCATATTCCGCACTTCCCGAAAAGCAATGATACACAGCTCCCGCAGGCGTTACACCCTCTTCCTCCAAAATCTCCAACGTATCTGCGTGAGCCTCTCTGTCATGAACGACCACGGGGAGACCCAGTTTTTTTGCAAGTCTTATATTGGCACGAAAATTTGCCTTTTGAACGTCACGCGGACTGAAATCATAATGATAATCAAGTCCCGTCTCACCTATTGCAACTACCTTAGGGTGCTTTGCCAGCGTCTCAATACGCAAAATAGTCTCCTCATTATATTTATTCGCCTCATGCGGATGTATTCCTGCAGTAGCGTAAATAAAATCAAATTTTTCCGCAAGAGCTATACATCTTACGGTGGTTTCAACGTCCTGTGCCGCATTTACGATTAAATCAACGCCTTTTGCTCTCAGCGATTCCAGAAGCAATTCTCTGTCCTCGTCAAACGCCTCGTCATCATAATGTGCATGAGTATCTATGAACATTTTATTTCCTCCGATAAAAATTTCTCCGTTGTACAACGCTGTGCACACATTATTTCCCGGGCAATGGAACTCCGTCTCTGTCCGTTATATAATATTAACACTTGAAAGGAGATGTTACGTATGAATATAAAAAAACTGTACTGCATCAGAAAGGAGCTTTCGCCGTTTCTTGTAATTGATTACTATGCCACCGTCCGTACCGATGCCACGAACAAGCGCCGTTACGGCATCTGCATAGAGGCTTTAGGGAAAAGCACTGTCGATACTTATATTTCATCAGGCATATGCCGCAGTGCAAAAGAGGCGCGTTTGTTTGCTCAAAAGCTCGCCATGTATACAGTTACACCGATTAATGCAGAAGAATGTATCGACGAACTTCTCGCCGCATAAAGTACAGTTTTTACAAAATTTGTCCAAGTATTATGTCTGCTATTCTCTTTATGTCGCTGTCGTCAAGCTCTGCGTAAAGCGGAAGCGACAGTACGTTTTCGGAAATTTTTTCGGCATTCGGAGTATTCCCCGCACCTCTTGAATTCTTGTAACATTCAAACTCTGAAGTAAGAGGATAGAAATACCGCCTTGCAAATATATTTTCCGCCTCCAAAGCACGCTTCACGTCATCACGGCTTGCCTTACAGCCCGCTTCTTTATCGAAGACAACGGGAAAATACGCATAATTATGTTCGGTGTTTTTCTGCTTAGGGAGCATTTTTATGCCGAGAGACGGTGCTTCTCCTGTTTTTTCGTCAAACCTTGAATCACGCCTGAAAAGCAGCTCCTCATAGAGCTTACAAACTCTTTTTCTCTCATTAAGAACATCTTCTATATGTCTCAGATTGCAAATTCCCATTGCCGCTGAAAACTCATTCATTTTGGCATTGGTGCCGAGACACTCTGCACGCTCTCCGTCGGAAAGTCCGAAATTAATAAAGGTTTTGATTTTTGATGAAAGCTCCGCAGCGTTATAAGCGGCAGCCCCGCCCTCTATCGAATTATAAGCCTTTGTGGCATGAAAGCTAAAAAGAGATATGTCACCGTAATTTCCTACACCCACACCGTTTTTCTTAACACCGAAAGCATGTGCGGCGTCATATATCACTTTAAGAGAATATTTTTTTGCAAAGCGGTCTATCGCCTCGGTATCACAAACCATACCGTAAACATGTACCGGCAAAACAGCGCACGTACGCTCTGTCACAAGCTTCTCTGCCATAGACACATCTAATGTATACGTAACGGGGTCAATATCACAAAAAACAGGTGTAAGACCTGCCTGAACAATTGCATGGGTCGTGGATGCAAACGTAAAAGGTGTGGTTATTACCTCACCGCCTTCGGGAAGCTCCAAAGCCTTAAGCGCTGAGTAAATCGCCTGGTGTCCGTTTACAAAAAGAGATACGTTCGAAACGCCTAAAAAACCACAAAGCTTGCTTTGCAATTCGCCGTGAATCGCACCGAAATTTGTGAGCCATTTGCTGTCCCAAATTTTTTTAATTTCCTCAATATACTCCTCATACGGAGGCATAGATGGTCTCGTTACGTCAATTCTTTTACTCATTACTCGCTCCAATCCCGGTAATTCTTATATCCTTTTGAGCACTCATACCGTATTTCACTTTAAAAAGTTCCTCCTCCGCAGCTTTGCCAAGCAACCAACAAACAATTGCTCGAGGAACATCTGCTCCGGCAAAATGACTGAACGGATAACCTCCGCCGAACCTCGCATTCATCTCGATAACACTGATACTTCCCGTCTTTTTGTCATAAAACACGTCCGCATCAAGTACTCCTATTTGTCCCGGTGCAGAGGCAAGCTTCTCTCCCAAGTTTTTCAGGAAAGGACAGTCGATAACAGTCGCAGAGTCAGTTTCTCCTGCCCTCATGGCAATTTTTTTCTTAACAAGTGTAGTCACGTATTTGCCGTTAATATCACTTATAACGTCGAGCCCATACTCCTCGCCTTTAGCAAGCTCTTGAATAATAACCTCTCGCCCGTCCGTAAGTGCCGCTTCATATTTAAGATAGCTTTTTTGTATATCTCTTGAAACCTTCTTGAAAAAAACATCGAGCTCTGCTTCATTGTCTGCAAAATACATAGACAAGGAACCCATTCCCCTTCTGGGCTTTATTACAAGCGGAAAGGAAATCAAGCCTGAGGCAATCGCTTCCTTTGCCTCCTTAGGCGACAAAAAACACCTAGGCGTGTCTATACCGTTTTTCTTCAAAAATTCACACGTAAGAAGCTTATCATTACATATTTCAACAAACTCGGGTGAAGAAACAACTACGGTGATTCCTTCTGCTTCAAACCTCGGTTTGTTTTTTGCAAGCACAGGCAAGTCTATATCAAACAGCGAAATAACAGCCTTGATATCGTTTTCTTTACAATAATCAATCAGAAAGTCAATATATCCCGCTTCGTAAATCAAGGGTGTTTTAACAAACCTGTCTGCAACCGAAGCACAGGGAGTAAACTCTGTTGCATTTGAAGCATGAACAAGACCGCAAACACCCTCTTTTTTTAAAGCTTCTTTAAAATATTCTATGAGATACGCCCGCCTGCCGCAGGATGTTATCAATATGTTCATCCGAATATCTCCTCTGCCTTTTCAAAAAACAACGGGGCACTACCTGTATGTATGAACAGAATACGCTTACCATATATGTTGTTTTCTTCTATATATTTATATACACCGTAAAGAGCCTTGCCGCTGTATATCGGATCAAGCCCTATTCCGGTATTTTTATAAAAGTTTTTGCACACGGAGAGAACGTCAGCATTATAATCTCCGTACCCTCCGAGGCGTGCCGCATCATAAATTTCAAAATCCGTATTGCTCGCACATCCGGAAAGATTTAAATATTTAGACACATATTCTTTTTCAACCTCAACGGTACGAGACACTGTAATTCCCACAATTTTCGGAAGCACGGTTTCGCTTACGTACAACTCCTGTTTAAGCTTTTCTTGTCCGGATAAAAGTCCGGTAAAAGTAAGTCCCGTCCCCACAGGAACAAATATCATATCAAAATCGGTACCTGCGGAAATTATCTCGCAATATGCTTTCTCGTAAGCCCTCGTTGCCGTGGCTATATTATTATCATCGAAGATATAATAAGGGTTACGCCCGTCATCACGGAGCATTTTCATTACCCTTTCTACAGATTCTCCAACCTCGTGCTTTTTGCAAATCGTAACGTCAAAGCCGCACGAACCGAACAGCAAGCTGTTGTACGTTTCCTTGTACTCTCCGTTATCATCCTCTGCCGATAAAATATGACAAAAAAGGCCTTCGGAAGCACACAAAGACGAAATCACGCGGCACATGTTAGACGAAGAAGAACCGTATGCCAAAATCGTATCACAGCCCTTTTCCTTAGCATCCTTTAAGTATTCTGCGCCGATTCGCGCCTTATTTCCTCCGAATGAAGAAGGGAGCAGGTCGTCACGCTTTACGTAGAGCTCGTTATCCTTAAAGGCTTTGCAAAGCACCGCCGCATTATTTATTTTTTCTATAGGTGTAAAGTACTTAGTGCTCTTACGCACGTTCATTACCTCCCTCCGTATTTTTACGGGCTGCCCGTTTTTTATGAATGAACTCTTTTAGTGTTGCGGTAATGTAGCTCAGACACTCAAGCTTAAAAGCATAGGCACCTCCGATATAAACAGCTGCACCCAACGGTACCTGTATGAGTAACGTAACAATATTCGGCAAGTTCAAAAAGGACACCGAATAAACCGCTGCACACATCACTACTGCAAGGACAAGAGACGGCATAACGTCCCTTACCTGCTGTAAAAATGAATATCCCATAAGCTTTTTATTGGGAAAAGCATTTATCAACACACAAAGCAGTGATATAAAAGCCTGCACCGCCAATACAACGTACAATCCATACTCCATGCCTCGCGTAAAAAACATTGCAGCAGCCAAAAGCACTATTCCGATACTATTTTTAATTATCTCCAGCTTTAAATAAATATCACTTCTGCCCAGAGCTTTTATTGCCTGCAGATTTGCACTGTTAAGAGGCATGAATGCGTACGAAACACACACAAACTGCATAAAAACTGCACTTTTTACCCATTTTTCCGTATAAAGAAAAACTATCAAGGGATGGGCGACAGCTATAAGTCCTCCCATTATAGCAAAAATAACAAAGCTGCTTGTCACAATAAACCGTCTTGTGAGCGCCTTTACTCTTTCGGGCTCATTTTGATACTTTGAAAGCGAAGGAAATACAACGTTTGAAACGGTGCTGTTTACCGACTCTCCCAATTTTTCGGGAAGAGTTCTTGATTTATTATAATAGCCGAGAGTGCCGCCCGCATAAAGCTTCTCCATTACAATCGGAAGAGTATTTGAATAGGCGCAATTAATCAGATTAGACGCTAAAATTTTGGAGCCAAACCCAAACAAGCGCTTCAGCTTTTCTACGCTGAACACAAGCTTCGGACGCCATTTTACGGAAAACCACATTGTAATGCATCCCACGACGCTCACGGTAAGCGTTTGTATTACAATCGTCCACGCACCCAAGCCCATAAGAGCGGCACCGATTCCCAAAACTGCAGAAAACACGGTAGCAAGGCCGGTTCGCACGAAAATCTTTTTGAATTGCATTTTCCTTGTAAGCAATGCCGTTTGAACAACGCTCAAGGCACCAAAAACAAGTGTTATTGCCTGTACTCTTAAAATAGGCACCAGAATTTCTTTTCCGTAAAATGAAGCAATAAGCGGTGCCGAAAAAAACAGAACCAAATACAGCAGAACAGACGTCACAAGCGACATCCAAAACACGGTAGAACAGTCATCATCATCAATTTCTTTTCTTTGTACGAGCGCAGTATTGAAACCGCCCTGCACAAAAATATTTGAGAAATTTACAAAAATGGCAATGAGACCTACGGTAGCATAGTCCTCCGGCATCAACAGACGTGCCAATATAAGCGACACGACAAACTCTACTATACTGAGTCCGCCCTTCTCCATAAAAAGCCAAAATGCGCCCGTAAGCACGCTTGCTTTCATGTTTTTCTTTATATGCTCGTCGCTTTGCGCTTCCTGTTCTCTCGTCTTTTCTTTATCGGTCATTTTTTAACTTTTCCTTTAAACACCCAGTCACGCTGAATAAAATAGTTTGACAGCGCAAGCGGAAGGTCTATTATCAGCTTGCAAATTACAGCGGGAATATGTAATGCTCCGTTTAAAAGCCCCGTAAAGAAGGCACCCACAAGCATTACGGCAACCGCAAGCAATGTGTACTTAACCCAAGAGCTTCCCGAGCCCTTTTTGAAAACAAGCTTCCTGTTCAGTATATAATTAATAACCGCACTGATAATTCTTGCAAGAATATACGCAAGACTGAAGCAAGCTACCACGTTTGTCAGCCAAACGGGAACACTTTCTCCCAGAAGCGAGGCGAGGCTGATTTCTCCTCCCTTAAACACAAATCCGTCAAATAAAATAAACAATACGTAGTCAGCTATAAAAGAAATTGCAGAAGCCATGCAAAACTTAAATATCTGCACAAAAATACGCCATGAATCACGAAGAGTATTATAATGAGAACCTTCGTTATTATTTATATATACTGTTTCAATGGGAATTTCTTTGTAAGGATACTCCCACTCCTTAAGGTACAGCAGCATATTCATTTCGTACTCATAACGCTCGCCCTTTAAGTCCGCAAGCCGCGGTATGAGAGACGTAGGGATTCCTCTCAAACCCGTTTGAGTATCTCTGATTTTCAAACCTGTCGCAAGTCTGAAAACAAGTCTGGTAAGACCGTTTCCGATTTTTGAGCGCAGAGGTACGTCATCTTGCTTTTCTGCAAAACGACCGCCTATTATCATCGTCTCCGGATTTTCCTCCATGCATTTGATAACACGCATAATATCTGACGGCGTATGCTGTCCGTCACAATCAGCAGTGACAATGCCCTGAACCTCCAGCATTTGTTTGGCAATATATACAAAGCCCGACTTTAAGGCTCTGCCCTTACCTTTATTCTCAGAGTGGTGAAGTACTGTAACTCCCAGTTTTTCAGCTTCATCGAAAAAAGCGTCATACTCAGGACCGCTTCCGTCGTCTACTGCAACAACCGTAAGCCCCTGTTTTCTCAAAACTTCCGAAAAAGCTACAAACTTTTCATCAGGTTTGTAGGCAGGTATAAGAACAACTGTATTCATGGTACACCTCTTATCGCAAACGTTCTTCTACTACTTAATAATCATAGCATACAAGCAGACCTGTTTCAAGCAAAAAACTAATTCACCCCGGCGAGCAGGTTAAGCAGCTGTTCAATTTCCTTTATAAGCACGCTCGCCTTTTTTGCGCTTTCGGCTGACGGCAATTTCAGCACCGCACTTACCTTGGAGCTTCCCGCATCGATTGAAAACCTTTTACCGTAAATTCTCTCGATATTTTCCTGTAACGGAGTATATATTTTACTGAACTCCTTCAGCGAGGATATTACGAATTCAAGCTCCGTGCCATGCTGTATTATTGAAGATATACTGCACTCAGCGGCAAGACACCTTATCTTTGACACGTGCATAAGATTTACAACGTTTTGAGGCACGTCTCCTCCGAATCGGTCAATAAGCTCATCCGTTAAATCCGAAATATCCTCATCGTTTTGTACAAGCGCCACCTTGCGGTAAATATCAAGCCTTGTATCAAGCTCTGATATATATTCCTCGGGGATATATGAGCTTACGTTAAAGTCAACGTTGATAATAACGTTCTCCTTGACCGTGCCGCCCTGTGCTTCGGTCACAATTTCCGACAGAAGCTTACAGTACATATCGTATCCAACTGCGGCAAGCTGGCCGTGTTGCTTTTCACCAAGCACACTTCCCGCACCTCTTATTTCAAGGTCTCTCAGCGCTATCTTAAAGCCTGAACCGAATTCCGTGAATTCCTTTATTGCCTGCAGTCTTTTATCAGCATCCTCACTGAGTCTGTAATTTGCAGGATACGTAATGTATGCATACGCTCTCCTGTCCGAGCGTCCCACGCGGCCCCTTATCTGATAAAGCTGTGCAAGACCGAGCCTGTGACCGTTCTCAACTATGATGGTGTTTGCATTTGGAAGATCAAGTCCGGATTCAATTATCGTAGTGCAAAGTAAGATGTCGTATTCACCTTTTACAAAATCGTTCATTACCGTTTCAAGCTCACGCTCCGGCATCTGCCCGTGAGCCACGGCAATTCTCGCCTCCGGAACAAGATTCTGAAGCATTATGCGCTTTTCGGTTATTTGCTGAACACTGTTAAAAAGATAAAACACCTGACCTCTGCGCGCCATTTCACGATAAACAGCGTTCTTTATGACCTCAAGGTTCATTTCCATAACAAACGTCTGAACAGGACTTCTGCTCTTGGGCGGCTCCGTAAGAAGACTGATATCTCTTATTCCGGACAGTGACATATGGAGAGTCCGTGGTATAGGTGTTGCAGAAAGCGTAAGCATATCCGTCCCCGGCCACTTCATTTTCAATTTTTCTTTTTGCATAACGCCGAAGCGTTGCTCTTCGTCAATAATAATAAGCCCAAGATTATTAAAAACAGCCTTTTTCTGCAAAATACTGTGAGTTCCTATAATAATATCAGTTTTACCTCTTGTCACGTTTGAAAGCACTTGCTCACGCTCTTTGGGTGTTCTGAAACGACAAATATAATCTATATTTACGGGATACCCTTGGAATCGCCTCAGTAAATTAAAATAGTGCTGTTGTGCCAAAACCGTAGTCGGAACCAAAAAAGCAACCTGTTTTCCGTCAAGCACCGCCTTGAACGCGGCTCTCACCGCAACCTCAGTCTTTCCAAAGCCCACGTCTCCGCAAAGAAGCCTGTCCATAGGCAATGGCTTTTCCATGTCCGCCTTGATTTCCTCAACACACTTTTGCTGGTCATCCGTGGGTTCAAACTCAAACGCATCCTCAAATTCGTTTTGCCAGACGCTGTCTTTTGAAAAAGCAAAGCCGGGTATTTTCGAGCGTTTTGCATAAAGCGCGGCAAGCTCCTCTACGTACTCACGCAAGGAATCCTTTACACGCTGCTTTGAACGTTGCCATTCTTTACTGCCCAGAGTGTTCAGCTTTGGTGCAGAGCCTTCATTGCCGATAAATTTATGAATAGTATCAAGCTGATACGATGGAAGATACAAAACTCCGCCTTCTGCATAATTTACAACAATGTAGTCCTTTAGCACTCCCTCAACGCTGATACTTTTAAATCCGCTGAAGCAACCTATCCCGTGAACGTCGTGTACAACAAGGTCTCCCGGCTTTATATCGGCAAAGGTCTCAATATCCGCCTCGTTTTTAGATTTCTTCCTCTTGACGGAAGTATTCTTTCTAAAGCCCGAATCACCCATTACGGCAATTCCCAGCATCTCAGATTCAAAGCTCTTGGTAATGCTTCCGGTAACAATGCTGTATGCAAGCTCAGGCATTCTGTCTGCAACAAGCTCTCTTATACGCTCGGCACGATTTTTACTCCCTGCGAGCAGGCAAACTTCACGTTTTTCCTTATGCCACCGCAAAAACAGCTCGTCAACAATCCTAAGGTTTCCTCCGGTGTCTCCTACGCTTTTCAGGTCGATTATGAAGCCCTTGTCCTCAGGTTCGTAATATCGTTCCAGTTTGATACAGGTATGCTTCAAAAGTCTTATTTCAGCCTCTGTCGGAGTCATATAAAGCTCATAAAGCGGCCGGAGCACGCCAACTGTTGCATCCAGAGACTCGCAAACCTTTACGTGCTCGTCAATTACGGTTTCCGCGGCTGTTTTAATACCGTTCCAATCTTCGATAAAGATTATCGGCTCTGAAACGTAATCAATAACGGTATACTCCCTGCCTATAAAAAACGGTATATACCTGTCCTTGCCCGGAAAATCCAATTCTGAACGTATATTGGAAATATCGCTCTTGATTTTCTCCTCAATCTGCCTTCTTTGACCCGGATTTTCAATATTTAAAAGCTTTTCATTCAGAGCCGCTTCAATTTTCTGACAAGCTAAGTCAAGGCTTCCGCCCCTCATACTCTGTTCACTGTCTGCCAAAACCTCAACATATTCGGTGTTTTGAATCGTTCTTTGAGAAACAATATCAAACACTCTTATTGAGTCAATCTCATCACCGTAAAACTCAATTCTGTATGGATTTTCTGCAGACGTAGGAAAAACATCCAATATGTCGCCGCGCACGGCAAACTGCCTTTTACCATCAATCGTATTTACTCTGGTATATCCCATCGAGGAAAGCTTGTCCGCAAGCTTCAACGGTTCTATTATATCTCCTACCGAAAAGCAAACGGCACCGTCCCCTGCAACTGAAGGAGCAGGCATAAACTGAAGTAACGTTTCGCACGAAAGCACCAACACCTCATAGTCACCGTCAGTAAGATGTTTTATAACCTCCATACGCTTGTAATCTGTTTCCGAGCTTTTTGCAAGAGCATCGTAAAACATATACTCTGAATGCTCCAAATACAGACATTTTCCGCCGCTGAAAAAATTAAAATCATCAGCCGCGCGCCTTGCCGCATAGTCATTCGGAGTAATATATACGATTTTTCTCTCGGGAACGGCTAAATGGGATAATGCGTAGGCCGCAAAAACCGCACCCGAATCCTCTGCGCCCTTCAGTGCAGGAGCATCGGCTATACCGCCTTTTAGCAGGAGTTCTTCAGACGGATACGTTTCACCCGCGAGAAGCTTGCAAAACCGTTCAAAACCATCCCAGTTTTTGATTTTTGACAATAATTCCTCTGTCGTCACTTCTTAGTGCCTCCCGCTTTGCCGTTATAACGGTTCATCGCCTTGTCAGCCCCCTCGCCGATAATGCTTATAACCGCTTCGGCTGCTCTTTTAAATGCCTCGCCCATAATCTTCATATCGTCATCGCCGAAATGTCCGAGTACAAATTTTATCATATCCATATATTCGGGACGTTTTCCTATTCCTACACGAACTCTTGCAAAGTTTTGGCTCTCGGTATATTGCAATACGGACTTCATGCCGTTGTGTGAGCCTGCGCTTCCGGACGGTCTTACTCTTATTGCTCCGAGTTCAATATCGGTATCGTCATAAATTACTATCAATCTGTCCTCTTTTACCTTAAACCAGCTCATCGCCTGTTCTATCGCTTCGCCGCTGTTATTCATAAAGGTCTGCGGCTTTAGCAAAATAATTCTCCTGGGAGTACCGTTTACAACGTAGCGCCCATCCCCGTATACGCTTTTGAATTTCTTTTTTGAAATTTCAATCCCTGTTCTTTCAGAAAGTGCATCAAGTGCAAGGAAGCCGCAATTGTGACGTGTATCATCATACTCAGGTCCCGGATTACCAAGTCCTGCCACAATCCAAATCTCCTCTTCCCCTTTATACGTTTTAACTTTGTTTTTAAAAAACATTTTATTTTCTCCCCTAAAAAACAAGTATTTTTAACGACCAAAGGCGCGGAGCCCCGCAACAGGGGGCCTCGCGCTCTTTAAATTTTGTCTTTTCAATTATATAGCAGCTTTAAGTCAAAGTCAATTACGGCTTATATGCCCAAAACGCTGTTTATTATTTCCGTTACGTTTACAATATTCACCGTAGCCGTACCGCACATTGCCGCAGCCGCCTCCAGCGTTATTCCGCTAAGCGTTCCGCCCGTTCTTATATAGCTGATAACGTCTTGTGCATCAAGCACTGTCACGTCGCCGTCTCCGTCAACGTCACCTGCAACTACCACAGGGTAAGACTCATCGCCGATAACGAGTGTCATTCCCGTTGCAATTACGGCATTGTTTGCAGCCGCTGTTCCGTCTGCCTTAAGAACTTTTACGGAAGAAGTATCAAAAATGCCATTATACTTAGAAATAACGTCAGAAACCGTAGTGCCCTCGTCAATATTGGCAACGCTGCTGCCTGTTACAAGACCATCCTCAATACCTGTAGAATTGTAAGCTGAAAGGTCAACACAGAAATATGCAGAAGGCATCCAAAGTCCTGTCTCAAAATCTCTGCCTCGTACGAGAACCTTGTCACTGTACACTTCTACGTAGTAGCCCTGGCTTCCTCCCGTAGGAGAGTCATAATCGTAGCCACCGCTGTAGGTATTTCCGTAGGAAGTCCAAAGATATCCTGAAGATGCGGTATTAAATGCATTACACATATCACTTGTCGCCGCATACATCGTTCCTACAGAGTTAAGCTCCCAATGGCTATGTCCGGAAAAATAAATTGCCTCGGGGTATTTTGCAAGAATAGCTTTAAGTTTAGCTTCCTGTGTATCAACAGAGCCTACGGAACCGATTCCGTCCCAACCCTGTCCGGGAAGGCTTCCCGCAACCGTATTATAAATTGCCTGATGCATATAAATAAATATCGGTCTGCCCGTCTTATGATTTTCAGCCATCTTTGCTTCAAGCCAGGAAAGCTGCTCATTACTCACGTAAGCGGAAACACCCGAAGAAGTATCGGTAGATTCACTTCCGAGGAATATGAAATGGTTCCCGTCTATCCACTTATCGTAATAAACGTTGCTTTCTCCGCAATAGCTTAAGAATCTGTTTATCTGCGTAGCAGTATCACCTCTATTAAGAGAAAAATCATGATTTCCTATCGACCAGTACATCTTAGGAGCACCTTGAATGTTATTATAAAGCGCCATAATATTTTGGTATTCCTGATCAACACCGGTATCTGTAACGTCACCTACAATCACGAGACCCGAACTGCCTGAACAGTTAGCCTTAATATCATTCAAAACAGCAGTAAAATGCTGACTGTGCGTGTGGGAATTATTAGTAGTAATGTGAGAATCACTTATTACCTGGAATTTACTTAGAGGAGTTCCGAAATCATAATCACTTGCGCCGTCAGGCAAATCAACAGCTGCGTATCCGCTGCTGAGTCCCGCGCTGTTTGATGCATATGCAATAAGCTTCTTAGCGCCCTTGGGGATAATTGTATTGGATACCATATTAAATGAAACATAGCTTGCACCCGCCCCAACAGGCTGCTTTTGTAAATACGAATAGCCTGAAATCGGTGTTCCTGACGAATCGGCAAAATACATCACTATATCGGTTGCGGCATTAGCTGAGTTTTTATCAAGCGTCACGGTAACGCTTCCATCCGCAAAACCAACTTTATTCGTCGTACGTGTATAAGTTATAGCAGTAGGCGCAGAAGGCACTGCCGAGCTTGCAGAAACCGTAATATTAACGCTTTCGGTAATAGTATAACCTTCATCAGCAAAAAGAATTATCTTGTACTCACCCGCAGGTATTCCCGCATACTCGCCGCGTGTGGAATTATACGTAGTCTCTTTGATATTTACCGCATTACCCGAAGTATGTCCGTCCTGATTTACGTAATACCAATAAATCGAATTTACCGTTTCGGGAGTATCGTTTACATGGTAAATACCTACCCACGCATCACTTGCAGAAGCGGTCGCATTTACGTATATCGGCGAGCCTGCTGCATAGGACGTTGCATCGGTAAAAAGTACCGTGGCAGTAACCGAAATGTTAACTGTCTGAACAACCGTATAGCCACTGTCCGCAAAAAGAATTATCTTGTATTCTCCGGCAGGCAGTCCTTCATACTCGGAACGGGTGGAATTATACGTAGTTTGCTTAATATTCACCGCAGTACCCGAAGTATGTCCGTCCTGGTTTACGTAATACCAATAAATCGAATTGTCGGTTTCGGGAGTATCATTTACATGATAAATACCTACCCACGCATCGCTTGCGTCCGATACAGCCGTTACGTATACAGGAGAACCGTAAGAATACGTCAAGAAATCCGTTGAAATCGATGCTGCCTCTGCAGTAGATAACGGCTCAACGTGTACAACGGAAAGCAATAGTGCCGCAATCAAAAGAAAGGACACAAAACGCCTCTTTTTCATAATAAAACCTCTTTCAGTCGTAAGATTAATAACTTGCTTTCAGTCTAACATGCCTGCAAAGAAAAGTCAAATAAAAAAGAAATTGCTCCCTGTGATTTTACAAGGAGCAATACGTATTTTATGTTTACAAAATTTTATCAGCCCTGCCAAACGAAGTCTTTGTACATATCAAAGTCCTCTGCATGGCGCAAAATAACAATATATGAAGTGTCGTCGCCCATCTGAACAAGAGTTCTTTCCATCATATCAAGCGGAATGGAAACACATCCTGCGGTAGTAGGATTGGTAGTTCCCGGCTCATCGCAATGCAAGAAAATACATGAGCCCTTTCCGGGGACTACGGGATCTACGTTAAAATTAATCATCGCGCAGTATTTGTAACACACTTGATATTCAATCAAGTGCTCTGAGGAGTTGGGATTCCAATCGGCAGGCATCTTGCTTCCCTGTACAAGCTGATTGTACGAATCTGAACTTCCGTCACCGTTCCAATAATCATCCTCGGTAACCTTGTGGTATGTACCGTCCATATCAACAGGCTTGTCGTAAATACCAAAGCGCTCTGCAAGTAAATAAACACCGCCGGGTGTCGTACCGTCTCCTGCTTTACGATCGGTAGCATTCTGGATAATTCCGCTTCTGCCTAGATATCCGCGTGTCTCAAATTCTTCTACCCAAACGTCACTTTTTTTCTCATACGAGTAAAAAGTACAATACGTAGAATCCTCGTCCTGCACTACAACAAATATATTCTCTGCCTTGTCAGCTATGCAAAGCTCGTCAAGTCTTGTACCCCAAGTGCCGCCAACGTCTGTCGGGTCAATTTTTTTCAGATTACAGCCTGATAAGCCCGCAACCAATACAATAGTGGAAATAACACACAGAATCACTCTTTTAAGCTTTGATACGGAAAAATTCTTCGTCTTATTCATCATGACCATTCCTATCTGTCGTTTTTATTTATTATATGTTATCGGGCAGTATTTTTCAAGTGGTTTTTCATTATCCTGATACTTTATAAAAAAACAGACACACCGCAAGGAAAATCCAAGCTGCGTGTCTGAAAATTCGTTACATGATA
>JAZPZG010000070.1:0-10524 GCA_045544575.1 Clostridia bacterium | reverse complement strand
CTCCGTTTATAAAAATCTGGAAAGCACTGCTTCCCGCAATTCTCAAAACTGCAGAACCCTTACACGCCGACTTTTTTAATACAGCCTTAAACCACAGGCTGATATTCATTTCATCCTCGTATTCTTTGCACCATACAGGCTGTGCCTTGATAAAACTTACATTCTTACTGAGCATAAAACACCTCTTCTGATTTCATCATTTTTATTAATTATACATAAATACCGAGCGAAACACAATATCAAATTACAGATCAAACAAGGTTATGGAATCATCCTCGGGCAGGCCCTCAAAGACTCCCTCTTCTCGTAATATTTCTATTACGGCCTTGTTTGCTCCTGAGCGCATCCTCACGTCCTCAATGCTCTCATACGGTCCTTTTCCGTCGTCTCTTGCTTCCATAAGCGCCTGCGCCGCATTTACACCCAATCCGGAAAGTGATGCAAAAGGCGGTCTTATTTTTCCGTCCTCGGGAACAAACATCGTGGCGTGAGACTTATAAAGATCAATCGGCAAAAACTCTATATGTCTTGCATACATCTCCATGAGCTGCTCATAAACGGTCATCTGGCTTTCCTCTTTCGCCGACATATCTCCCCGTTGCAGATCCTGCATTCGCATATAAGCCTTATCAACACCGTGTATCATGTACATTGCATCAAAATCATCAAGCTTTATGGTAAACCTCGTTGCATAATACGCAAGAGGGTGATATACCTTGTACCAGGCTATTCTTACCGAAAGCATAACGTACGCAACAGCATGCGCCTTAGGGAACATGTACTGAATTTTCTTACACGACTCAATATACCACTCAGGCACGTCGTGTTCCCGCATATGTTCTTCCCATTCGGGCTTAAGACCTTTACCCTTACGTACACTTTCCATTATCGTAAACGATTCTTTCTTATCAAGCCCCATCTTAATAAGATAGAGCATAATATCGTCACGACAACAAATTGCCTCTGACAACGTACATTTTCCTTCCTGAATAAGTGTCTGGGCATTTCCTGTCCAAACATCCGTACCGTGGGAAAGTCCCGAAATTCGTATAAGCTCCGAAACCGTGGTAGGCTTCGTATCCAGAAGCATTTGCTTTACAAAATTAGTACCAAATTCAGGTATGCCGAGAGTTCCTACCTCGATTTTAATTTTCAGCTCGGCAGGATCCATCCCGAGCGCATCGGGAGAACTAAACAGCGACATTACCTTTTCTTCTCCGAGTGGCACAGATAACGCAGAAATCCCCGTGAAGTCTTCCAAATATTTTAGTATCGCAGGACCGTCGTGGCCGAGAATATCAAGTTTTAGGATATTATCGTGCAAGAAGTGGTAATCAAAGTGCGTAGTTATAGTGTCTGAATCAACAGCCTCCGCGGGATGTTGAATAGGCGTAAAATCGTAGATATCCTTATCTCGCGGTATTACCATAATTCCGCCTGGATGCTGTCCGGTAGTCTTTTTAACACCCTCAAATCCGCTTGCAAGTCGTCTTATTTCCGTTTCGGAAGCAGTCTTACCCGTCTTCTCAAGATATTTTTTTACGTATCCCTGTGCGGTTTTTTCCGCAAGACCCGAAATCGTACCTGCTCTGAACACGTAGCCCTTACCGAAAAGCACCTCCGTATATCGGTGTGCATTGGACTGATCCTCAGAGGCAAAATTGAGGTCAATATCGGGAACCTTGTCGCCTTCAAAGCCCAAGAAGGTTTCAAACGGTATGTCAAAGCCGTCCTTTATAAGAGGCTTATGACAGTTCGGGCATTCTTTATCGGGCATATCACATCCCGCCTCATACTCCTGCTTAAAGAAAAATTCCTGATAAAAGCAGTCGGGGCAACGATAATGCGGAGGAAGCGAGTTAACCTCGGTAATCCCCGACATATACGCCGCAAGAGATGAACCTACCGAGCCTCTCGAACCTACCGTATAGCCGTTCCTTGCAGATTCGGCAACAAGCTCCTTGGCGGTAATATACATAATCGAGTAGCCGTTATTAATAATAGCATTGAGCTCACGGTCAAGTCGTGCCAAAATATGATCGGGAATAGGGTCTCCGTACGTATTTCGAGCCTTTTCGTACGAGCTTTCACGAAGCTTTTCATCTGAACCCTCTATAACAGGCGGGAAGAATCCGTCCGGCACAGGTCTTATGCGTTCTATCATATCCGCAATCTTATTGGTATTTTCTACAACCACCTCATAAGCACGGTCGCCCAGATAATCAAACTCCGCAAGCATTTCCGCCGTGGTTCTGAGATAAAGAGGCGGTTGCTGTTCGGCATCGTCATAACCTTGTCCCGCTTGCATAACTGCACGATAAATTGCATCCTCCGGATCAAGAAAGTGCACGTCACACGTAGCAACAGTCATTTTACCCAGCTTGTCCGCAAGACCCATAATTCTCTTATTACATTCCTTAAGATCTCTGAGAGAATCAACAACTCCCTTACGAATGAGATACATATCATTTTCAACAGGCTGTATCTCCAGATAATCGTAAAACGATGCCATTTCAAGCAAGCGTTCCTCGCTTTCCCCGTCTACAAGCGCATGGAAAAGCTCACCCTCAGAGCATGCACTGCCGACAATAATACCCTCGCGATGTGCTTCAAGCTCAAAGCGGGGAATTCTGGGCTTTCTGTAAAAATAGTTAAGATTGGACTTTGAAATCAGTTTATAAAGATTCTTCAGTCCCACTGTATTCTTCACAAGCAAAATACAGTGCCAAGAAGGAATGTTCTTTGCTTCCTCCTTTGTTACCTCACCCTGTTGGTCGGTAAGATAGCACTCCATTCCGTAAATTATTTTTATATCGCTTTTTAATTTTTTGGCTGCGTTAAACACGTCCGGATATGCCTGCACGACACCGTGGTCGGTAATTGCAACAGCGCTGTGTCCCCAATCTACAAGTCGCTTTACAAGAGCAGGCGGTCTTGTAATCGCATCAACGGCACTGAGTGTTGTATGCAAATGCAATTCAACACGCTTTACCTCTGCTTCATCTTTTCTTACCTCGGGCTTAAATTCCACCGCACTGCGAACTCTTAGAGTTACGTCTTTTATATATTTATCGTATTGAATTTCTCCGTAAAGCTTTACAAACTTACCGGATTTGAAATTCGAGGTAACAAACGGCATATCCTCCTCGTCAAAAAAGAATCGCGCCGAAATTGAATACGTACCGTCCGTAACGTCTACCATAGCAACGTAAGAACCGCTCGGAATCTGTTTTGACTCAAAGCCGAAAATCCGTCCCTTTACGGCAACGAACCCCGAATCCATTGTAATAACGTTCATTTTAGTAATAGGCGCAGTAATCTCATCACCTATAAGAATATTTCCGCCGTTAGCGTCCTTGCGAAGCTCCTCACCCTCTGCAGGTGTCAAGCGGCGCTTTTTCTTAGAACCTTTGCCCATATACTCTTCGGGTTTTCTTTGAAACGGAGCATTGGCATTTGCAGAGCCGCTTCCCGAGCCGCCACCTCCGTATACCTTGGAATATTCGCTGTTATACTTTGCACGGGAACCGCTTTGGGCAGCCTTTGCAAGCTGCTCTGCCTGCGCACGCTCATAATCCTCTATCGAGAAATTAACCTCAGCAAAAGCAGCATCTTGATAAAACTGCTCCATATTAACGTCTTCCTGTTCAAGCGGGTTATCGGAAGGCTCAGAAGATGACAAGACCTCACGCTCCTCAAAGAAATGAGATGCATCGTCTTTTGCAACGTACACAGGATCCTTTTCATCCCTGTTCTTTATTGCTCTGATTCGGTTGCCGCCCTTTCGAACGGATGCCGCAACGGTCTCGATTTGTACGGGAATACGTCTTCCCCAAAGCTGCTGTGTATAAGCTCCTATCGTTTCATTTACGTACATATTTTTCAAAATCAGATCTGTACCCGCAGAAACCAACAAAACAATTTCATCATCCTCAAAAACGCACTCGGCAGTCTTTATGATAGCCCATGCACCCACGTGATTTTCTTTCACGTATTCGAGGATACTGTGCCAAAGCATTTTCCTGCCGCGAGAATCCTTTATCAGCGACAAATACGTTTTCCCGCATGCCATCTGAAATCCAAGTTCGGAAGCCTTTATGGACTCCTCTACTTTTGCAGCAAACGCCTTCACATCTTCGTACATAATAAAATCGGGACTTGAAAGCTGCAGCAAAATTTTCTTTGAGTCTTGGTCAATATTTACTTTTTCTATTTTTATGTTACTTTCTCCCGACATCTATTATAAAACTCCTTAATACATAAATATTTTAATTTTTAAAACGACCTTCCGCCGTGGCTTCTTCCTCCGCCGCCACCGCCGCCGCTTCTTCCACCCGACGAGGACTCCTGAACTCTCTGCGTCCGAGAGACGTTTTTGTAGAGAAAAATATCACGTTCAAGCGTCACTTCCATGCTTCCGGTTTTTATATAGTCAGCTGCAGATTTTTGAGGCGCAACGGTTTTTAATTTAGCTTTCATTCCGCTGACCACAAAAAACGCAAACAAAGCTCCGACTCCGAAAGCAACCGCAAATCCTACGATACCGACAGTTTTGTCGTCGTGTATTGCATCATCACATTCTTCGGCAAAGCACAAAAATGCATCTGCATAATTTCCGCTTCTCATATCGTCGTACATGCTGTCCAAAATACTTTCACGTTCAACATCCATAAGCTCGGTGCCGTAGCCGTTACCCAGTATATCGTAATATCTCAGTTCACTGTTTAAGCACACGGTAAGCATAATACCGTCTTTGCTCTCTCCGTACCCAAAGCCCATGGAATCGTATATTCTATCGGCAAAAAGTTCAACGGCAAATATACTGTCTACGGGCTCCGCGCCGTCATACGGCATAAAGTCACCTACGGTAACAATAGCTATATCACATTCGCGCTTTTCACTTATCTCATCAAGCCGCGCCGAAATCTCCGCATTTTGTCCCTCGGTAAGAAGTCCTGCGTAGTCTATGAGTCGTACCTTTTTCGCTCCCGTATCTGCATCGGAAGCAAAAGCAGTAACGCTTGAAGCTCCGAAAACAACGCACACACACGCAAAAACAGCAAGACAGATTACAATTAACGTTCTTCTCTTCATGATTCTGTCCTCCTACATTATCGTAAACAGCCACATAAGGGCATATATTACCGCACCGCAGGAAAGAGCAATGCTGAAAAACCATGTCCAAAATGCTTTTTTATCAAGAGGCAGATTGCCCACAAACTTTCCGGTTTGACCGTTCATGGCAAATATGTACTTTTCACCGTTCCATGACGTATTCATAACCCACACGGGGTACAAAGCATATTTTGCTTTTCCGTTGTTGAATTTTATGTTGTTGTGCTCGGGAATTACCGTGGCATATCCCGTAACCGTCTTTCTGAAGTTTTCTACAGTGCTGTTTTTTATTCTCTCATTAGCACGGGATACACTTTCAGATTCGTCTACGTCATATTTATCAGCAAGATATCCCGACAGATATGCGGTCTGAAAATCCTTTGCTTCCGAAAAATCAAACGGCTCAACAGACTCCATTAAGCAGTCCTCCATTTTAGACGAACCGTCAACGGGAACTCGTTCAAAAGCAAGCTTTCCGCCCCTTGAAACGGCATAGTAGCTTGTTTCCGTGTAATTGTAACTACTGTCACTCCACGTCCTTATGCGGGTAGCCTTATATCGTATATGAGCATCGACGTCGGCATCAAAGAGCCAAAAAGGTACGTATACAGCCTTTATCTCGTCAATGTGGTTCTGATCTTTAAAGACCTTGGGAAGAAGTCTTTTTCCCATCAGGTGCTTTGCAAAAGCCTTCTTGGCATCGTTTTTGTTTAATTTGAACGGAATAACAAAATCAGGCTTTAAACCACCGGCCAGCTGTCCCGTAAAAACAACCGGATTTCCGCAATAAGGGCAACTGGTAGCTGCCGTAGTTTCGTCGCCCATAATCTGGCCGCCGCACGACTCGCAATTATACGTCTTTATTCCTTCTGCCTCGCCTTCTTGCCACTCGCTTCCCGCAGTGCTCTCCCATACGGGTTCTTCCTGTTCTTCATTTAATTCTGCATCAAGCTCACGCAGTGTTTCAACGTCAAACTCAGTGTCACAATACGGACACTTCATCTTTTGAGAAGCACTGTCGAAGGTTATTGCTCCGGCACAACACGGACATTTATATTCAATTATATCCGACATAAAAAAACTCCTTGCTATGTAGAAATTGTTTGCTATGTTTTAATCAGTCTTTATTTTTTACCGAATAGGGATTCTTGTTCTCGGGAGACTTTCCGGACGTAGTTAACCCCGACAGCCAGCCAAGCAACAGCATCTGCAGCAAAATCGGAACTATCCAAAAAGCGAGCGCCGCAACGAACCACCACAGTGATATATCAAGGACGAAATGCAGTATTAATAATACGATTGCAGGAATCGCCCATTCGATATTGATTACTAAATTTATAAGAAAGCATAAAATAAAGCTTCCGTCTCTTTTTGTTTTTCGCACAGCCATCACCTCGGTGCAAACGTCATCAATAAATCCAAAATAATTATAATATTTTTAATATGGCTTTGCAAGTTAGAACACCATATATTTGATAAAGTTTTGTTTGAAAAACTCAGAATTACTTACCTCAACATCAGTGCAATTCTCGGCAATTTCACAAAGCTTGTTTCTGTACTCATAAGATGATACAAGCCACTCAGCAGCGCCTTCAAGCGCACTGTTTCCTATTGACCTGATTGTACAATTCGGCATATCGGGGAGAAGACCCGTTACAATCGCACTTTCGCGGTTTATGCAGTTTCCCAAGCCTCCTGCAATGTACATTTGCGAAACGTCAGCAAGAGCTACCCCGCTTTCCGCCGCCAACGTCTCAAGCGCTGCACGAATCGCCGCTTTTGCAAGCAAAAACGAATGTACGTCCGCTTGTGAGATATATAATTTACCGTCGGGAAGCATATATTTCTCTTCACTCATAAATCCGTTAGCATCAACAACTCCCGTCTTTATAAGCAAGGCAATTGCATCTACAAGCCCGCTTCCGCAGATTCCCGTCGGCGCAAGGTCTCCTATAGTTTTATATTTAACCGTTCCGCCCAATATTCTCACTTGATTAACAGCACCGTTCACGCCACCCGTACCGCAGGAAATACCTGCACCCTCAAGCGCAGGACCCGCCGCCGCAGAAGCAGAAAACAGACGGCCTCCGCGTTTTTTACCCGTACACAAAACCATTTCTCCGTTGGTGCCTAAGTCCATCAGCACGGATGGTTCATCAAGCTCCGTCAATCCGCAAAGCATCACGCCCGCCGTAATATCACTGCCGATAAACGCACTGCTTGCAGGCAAAACAACTACCCTTTCTGCGGGAAGTCCAATATCTTCGCCTCTTAGAATTTGCTCTCCCGAAAATACAGGCTTAAACGGCGAAACGCCCATGCTCACGGGAGAAACACCGCAAAAAATATGCAACATAACCGTATTTCCCGCAACGGTAATACTCTTAGCAAAAGACACCCCTACCTTTGACAAAAGGGTTGTTACCATTTCTTTTATCGTACAACGGACAAGCTTTTTTAACTCGGAAAGGTTACCCTGTTCGCACGCGCTTATACGGCTCATAACGTCAGCTCCGAAGCTTTTTTGGGGATTAAGACGCGTTTCGGTGCATAGAAGCTTCCCGTCTTTTATATCAACGGCAGCCGCGGCAAGTGTAGTTGTCCCTATATCAACGGCAATACCGAGTTCCCGGCAATCTGTTTTTTCAGTAAATAAAGCACTTTCTTCAGCAAGCGTTAAAACAGGCACAGCAACAACCGCACCTGCTCTTGTACAAACTGCCTTGCAAGAATATACAAATCCATTTTCATCAGGAGTAAACGCTTTTTTTCCGTCTTTGGAAAGAAAATTTCCCGACAAAACTCTTACACGACATTTCCCGCAAGTACCTCTGCCTCCGCAATCTGCCGAAATCAAATACCCGTTTTTTACCAACCACTCGAAAACTGTTTTTCCTTCCGCTTCACTCTGAATATCGACTATAATTTCCGACATACCAGTAACCACCTTTTAAAAAACGATGCCATAAATCAGAAAAAAACCGCAGCAGAAAGACTCCGCTGCGGCAAAACACAAATACAATCAAAGAGCTTCAGGCACTCAGACAGAGCGCTCCTTCTTCCACTCTTCTGCCTTAGCAGCAGACAATCTTGTAATCTTTTCCTCAGGATAAACAGACTCCTCGCCGCCGTTTGCGTAGAGAAAATACTTGCCGTCCTCTTTTATGAAAAGACACTCCTCAAAGCCCTTAGGGTCTCCGAACTGTCCCTCTGTATACTTAGCAACAAGCTCTGCATTTTCTGTATCGTATTCAACTTTACAAATAATCTTTTTCATAATTAACAAACTCCTTATAAACCAAATGTCAAATACCATCTTTTCAACGGTATTTTAATTAACGAGGTCATTCTATCATATCCGTAAAAAAATATCAATATTTAAAACAAATTTTGCAATTAAAACAATTTTCCAACGCTTATACGTTTTCTTTTTCGATAGCCTCAATACGCTCGCTGAGAGGGGGATGACTGTATTCAAGCACAACAAGAAGCTTCGAGGGTGCCAAATGTGAAAAATTCTCTTTCGCAAGCATTTTAAGGCCTGACACAAGTGCCGCACCGTAACCTTCTTTTACAGCCTGTCTGTCAGCTCTGTATTCTGCATACCTGCTGTAGGCATTCATCAACATTCCCGTAAGAGGCTGTGCCAAGCCAAGAACCACACCGAGTACTATGTATGCAAAACCGTAATTTACTTTTTCAAAACCGAAAGCTGCATGCAGCTCCGGAACCTTAACCGCCGTCCACACCAGAACAGCCATAAGCAGCAAATTTCCGAGATTCATTATCTGCCTTTTTAACACGTCCTTATGCAGACCGTGTCCAAGCTCATGTGAAAAAACCGCACAAATCTCATCTACGGACATAGCATTTACCAAATTATCGTACAAAACGATAGTTTTAAGCTTTCCAAAGCCCGTAAAATAAGCATTCAGCTTCGTCGTTCTGCGTGAAGCATCCATTACTTCAATTGCCTTAACCTGATATCCGTGTTTTGTCAGCAGGTCCATCAAGCGCTCCTTTAACTCTCCTTCCTCCAAAGGCACGAATTTGTTACCCAAACGGCTGAACACAGGGTAAAGGAAAGATATTACAAGTGTCAATATAAATATTGCTGCGGTAAACAAAATTACTACCCAATCGCCCATCAGCGTATGCAATGCGGCAAGGATACATACAATGACCACCGAGAGCAGCATTGCCAGAATAAAAGAACGAATTCGGTCAACAACGAACGTTTTCTTCGTAGTGCGATTAAAGCCGTATTTTTGCTCTATTACCATGGTGTCTATGTACTGAAAAACCACGTCTGCCAAAGAATTCACAACAGTATCGAGCAACAAAACAGCAAACAGCTGCCAAAACATCCCTTCGGGAAACAGCGACGCAAATGCTGAATATGCATTTGTACACAGAAGCACAAGCATCAATACGTAAGAAACGATTGAGTTTACTATGCTAAGGCGACAATTCTCCGCACTATATTCTTTCCAGCGGCGGTAAGTCTCTTCATCATACACATCCGCAACGTTTTTCGGCGTAACGTTATTTGCCGAACGGTATTGAACAATATTCAACACCACACGATAAATCGCAACCAGCGT
The DNA here is from genome assembly GCA_045544575.1 of Clostridia bacterium. GTDB lineage: Bacteria > Bacillota > Clostridia > UBA1212 > UBA1212 > RGIG8523. The sequence continues at coordinate 805 of JAZPZG010000070.1, read as the reverse complement.
CAACATCGCCAATATCAACAATTTCCACTCCATAAAAATCTCCTCACTTAAAGTCAATCTGCAAAAGAAATCCCTGCTGCCGCAACAAGCGGAATCACACCGCAAGGATTATCATACTCCGACAAAAGCACTCCGCCCCATATTGCGAGGGCACACACCCGATTCCGCTGTCATCAGCTGGATCGCACCCATTATAGTATAAAACCCACGAAAAAACAACCTGATTTAAAGAGTGTGAAAAAGCGAGCCCCTGCCACGTTCCCGGCAAGGGCTCACATAGTTATGATAATAAAAAGAAATAGCAGGCAGCATAAAAACTGCCTGCTATTAGAAATACTTTTAGTCAATCTGAAATTATTCGAACTCTTCTTTGCAAAGTAGTTCTGTGGTGTAATGTGTTGATTTTGGTGATAGAAATCCGGGAGTTTTGTCTAGATTGTACCCATTGCGTGGATTTTTAAGGGATTGTATTGTCATTTTGTTGTCACGAAGCTTCTTTCTACTTCTTTAACAAAACTTTTAATAAGTCCTTAGTTACATCATCTATTTTCTTATTCTTAATAATATCTTCGTACTTACTTTCTATGGCATCCAATACGGTGCTAGTTGAAATTTTACTTTCTTCTATTTCGCCAATTATTATTTTACTTATTTGTTTAGCATCCAAATACGGAAAATCCAAGTCTACCAATATCTTCATAAGTAAATCATTGTTACAGTTAAAAATTCGTAGGCGTTTTAATATCTCCTGATCTAATACATTATATGTTTCTTTCATTCCTACGTCACTTTTTAAAAGTTCATC
>JAZPZG010000069.1:0-14010 GCA_045544575.1 Clostridia bacterium | reverse complement strand
GTTTTTTATCCAAGTTCTTTTATGGTTCATAAATGGACGAATCAAATCAACATATTGTCCTGCTTGCATTTTATACAAGGTATCAATCACTTGACCGTCAATGTCATCGCTGTCGCGCAGAGGTGCGATTTTGTCAGAATACTTCTGGTATACTTTTTTACCCAACAAAAGAACAAAACTCTGTCTGCCTCTTTTTGCTCTTTCATCCAAGCAAATATTAATAATCCTGACTATTTGCGATTGGGTTAGTGCTTTTTTACCCATAAGAATAAGTTGTCTAATCTCTTCGCCGATTTCCCAAAGTTCGTGTTCAAACATATACCAATCATGAACATCTGGAACACTTTCCATAAAGAGAAAATCGGGTAAATTCTCATCAGGAATTTTTTCCTCTGCTTTTGTAAGTAAGAGGTTGAGTTCGTTATCAAAAAACTTTCTATCCATAATACTCATTCCGTTCGTGTTTTTTTAATTATACCATAGTAAAGCAAATTTTCAATATTTCATAAGCATTACGAGTCATGATGATTCTTAATAGAATCGTTATGACTCTTTTTCTTTATATAAGACTCTTTATTAATCATCATGATTATATAAGAATTATGAGTCTTTGTCTTAAACATAGAGTAATTAGGGTTATGAAGATTATTAAAAGAGTAAAGCATCCTTTTGATTGTTTTTAGAGTTATAAAAAAATTACTTGAAATAAAAAACAAATCTAAATATTGTTTACATGTTACTTTTAAATTTAAGAAGGAGGAATAAAAACAAATACACACATAAGAAAATCATATGAAGGTGGAATTACAAAAGAAACATTTGACCTGATGAGGTCAAACCCGTATTACCGTTTTGAAGTGAATGGAAAGGTCCAGGCGAAAAACGGCGGTACCGTCAATCTTAATCCGAGTGCTATGTGGGTTGGTTGCAACCTGTAAACAACAAAATTAAAGTAAGGAATAGAATATAACAAAAGCATTGTCTCATATAACTTCCTCCTTTTCAAAGCAAATCATACGTAGTGTATTTTATTTCGTCTATTAATTTTTGCAGCTTTAGGAAACGATTTGCTTTTGAGCCTCTTAACAGGTGATAGCGGAATAGGTTGCCTACGTGCATTTTCTTGAACACTATTTTTGTTTTAATACCGCTTGTGTAGAAAACAAAGTAGTATCCGTCCATTTTTCTCTCTCCTATGCATTTATCCGATGACGATTTGTGTTCTGCTTTGAAATTGGTTGAACACACATCAAAATCAATGGAATGCAATTCACCTGTTTTATCACGATAAACAATACTGCTTGATTCGTTTTCCCGTTTACCGCGATTTACTGCAATAATAGCCGTATCAGGAATTACAATATATCCCATTAAATCAGCTCCAAATACTTTTTTATCATTATAGCATAGAATTCAAAATTCTGCAAACTTGCCGAGTAGCGTTCAAGAAAAAAACAGGCGTGCTTTTGGTGAGGTAAAAAAGAGTGCGTAAAATGCATTTCGGTGCTTGACACGGCACATTCTTTTGTTTATACTCACACATAACCAAATAAAAAAGGCGGTGTCTTATTTTGACAAACACAGAGGATGAAATTATTAATAATCCTACAACTTCCTTTAAATCAAATGCCTTAGGGCTTACTGCCGATGAATTCGGCAACCTCTATCTTGCAGGAAATCCGTTCTGCGGATATGGTTTTAACTCTTTTTCGGCTGTTACACGTTACGTATATGACGGTTGCGCGCCTACCTTTGAAGAACAATTCAAGCTTGCAAAAAAATATAATATTCCCTTTATCCGCGTAAATTTCGGTGGGTATTGGTCTAATTACTATAAAAGCTTCGACGATAATCCCGATGAAGTTTTGCAAAAGATGCAAGAAATTCTTGAATGTGCACAGAAGTACGAAATCGGACTTGTCTGTTCCATACTTTGGTATGACGGCGCTGTTTCGGCACACGTCGGTGAGAAACGTTCTGCAATGGGAAATCCTGAAAGTAAAACTGTTGCATATACAAAAAAGTACGTTTCAACCATCGTAAATAAATTTAAAGATATGCCTGCGGTATGGGCATGGGAAATCGGAAACGAGTACAATCTTGATGCAGATCTTTGTGACAGGGAATTAAAAAATTATTTGCCCGCAGGTCCTGATACTCCGAAAACTCCTGACGGATATGATTATTATACATCCGAAGAGCTTGCTACTTATGTAAAAATTGTCGGCGAAGAAATTCGAAAATATGATAAAGACAGAATTATTTCAACGGGCAACGGTGACATGCGCTCCTCATCAAAGGCTATGCATAACGCCGCTCTGAACCACGATGAAAATCACCTCTGGGATATCGATTGGTCTTCCGACACCATTGATGATTTTTATGACATGTGTGCTTACTACACACCCGATCCCCTTGATACCGTGTGTTTTCATATTCAGCACTCTGAGCTTGATGAAAACGGCAATGCCTCTTACATTGACCTGTGGCCCCGTTTTGGTCAACTTATATCAACGGCAGACTACATTACCGCATTTCTTACTGCCGCAAAGAAAATCGGAAAAGTAATGTACTTCGGCGAAATGGGCGACCTGATATGGAAAGAAACCGCCGCCGATGCGGCTGAATATTTTGATAACCTTGTGCGAACATGTGTAAATGCGGGCGTGGTATTCGCCTCCACTTGGCAGTTTATGACGAATAAACTCATAGCAACCGATAAAGGCATAGACGGAGACAAGCTCCGTTCGCTTCGTACGGCAAATATTGAATTTATTACCGCAGGTAAGCAAAAACTCTCGGCTTATTGGTCAAAATACAATTAATTAAAAGAAACCCTATTGTTTAATTACTCTATATGTGAGCAATAAACGATAGGGTTTTATTTTAGTGTCTTAATCGAACTATTATGAAAGAGTTGACGTATTAATAACTCGCTTTATCATATTTTCAACTGTTTTACAGGTGTTAGTGGTTCTCAAATTAATGTGGGGGTACTTTTGCTTTCCAAGAACAAAAAGTTCGTGAGCAAAGCCTTGCCCTATTTCTTCCACTCCGGAAAAATCCAAGTTAATATCAGTAAACACAGATATACTTCCTAACAATCGTCTTGCTTCTGAGCGTGATACGGGATTTCCACCCGAAAACATATAGTTATCACATTTTTCAAGCAAGTCAATCTATTTTTTCCAAATAAAACTTATAAAATTCCAAATAGATTTTTTTATTTGGAAAATTTGAAAAATGTATATACCAATAAATCCTAATAACTAAAGAAAATTCTATTCATACTTATTATATTCCTTTAAACCCCAAATCTTACAATACCAAATAATTTTATAAGAATAATCAAGCGTTTATCTGTAGATTTAAGTCAATTCAAGCAATTAACAGAAAAAATCCGAACCAATTTCGATTTACGAAATAGTTCGGATTTGTTACGTTTGGTGACCCCTACGAGAATCGAACTCGTGTCGCCGCCGTGAAAGGGCGATGTCTTAACCTCTTGACCAAGGGGCCGTATGGTGGCTGCGATGGGAGTCGAACCTATGACCTTCCGGGTATGAACCGGACGCTCTAACCAACTAAGCTACGCAGCCAAAATATAAGCGTTTTTATCGAACGCTGGACTATCTTAACACATTTAAAACTTTCTGTCAATAGCAAAATCCACAATTCTGCAAAATTTTATGCCGTAATATTTAAAACACTGAGCGGCAGACTCGTCAATTATCTCACCGCACACCGCAATCGGAACAGCAGGCGGACAACCCACCGTTACGTTTGCTGCAACCTTGCCGACAGCCTCCTCCGCGGGTACTTCTATCGACGGTGAAAAAACAGCCTCTCTGATAGACATTACACGCCTTGGAGTTTCAAGTGATGGTGCACATTTTAAACAATCGCCGTCCCTCAAAACAAAAGAAATTGACAATAAAGCCTCTGAAAGCCTTTTAAGGCCACTTTCACCGACAGAAGGGGTCAACATCAGCACAGTGAAATCAGGGTCCGAAAACTCGCACACAATGCCCTTTTCAGCGAGAAGCTCCGTCAGCTTGTCGCCTGTATATCCGCATAGCTTCGCGGCAATCGTTATTTTCAGCGGCTCATTGCCGCAAAGTGTATATCCATGGGAAACCAAGCTCTGCTTTAAAACGGAAACTTGTTCAACAAAAGCCGACAAAGTACTGCTGTCGGTATTTGACCTTGCTGTTATATAATTATCGTAGATAAAGCGATTTGCGCTGTCAAGCGACTGCAAAATAAGATATGAAGGGCTTGTTGATGCAAATAAAGACATTGCAGTATCTGCGTTGCAAGATAGCCATTCCCTATGTTCGGATAATTGTGAAATATGCAAATATGCACCGCCCGTAAGCACGGGGAGCGTCTTGTGTGCAGAGTCACAACACATATCCGCGCCAAGGTCTATGGGGTGAATTGACGGTGTAAGAAATTTAAGATAAGCACCGTGAGCGTTATCAACAAGAAGCATTATCCCACGTTCTTTACAAATCGCCGACAATGCCGCCACGTCAGCCATATTGCCCAGATAATCGGGACTGGTAATATAAACTGCAAACAAGCCCTTTTTCTCTTTCTCCGTCATTTCTTCAAAAGCATCTGAAAGCCTTTCAGGGGTAACCTCACAGCTCAATATTCCGCCGTTTTCGGGATATATCCATTTTACGTCAAAGTCAAGCATTGCCGCCGCTGACACAAATGTTTTGTGAACGTTTCGCGCCGCTAAAACAATGGGTCTTTCACAATTTTCCCGCAGAGAATTATTACGCTTCCAATTCATTAATGCAAGATAAAGCATAGCCTTTATTGCAAGAGACGAGCCCTCTGCCGAATAAACGGTACGTGCCGTCCCGAACAGCTCGGATGCATTTTTTTCACTTTCAAGAATAATCCCTTTCGGCTGATATAAAACGTCTGCGCCGTCAATTTCGGTAATATCGAGCGCTTCTCCGAGTGATTTGTTATAAGAAACACCTTTATGCCCCGGCATATGAAGCCGCAGGCTATTGCTTTTTTCGTATTCACTTACAAAATCACAAATCGGTGTGTCCATATAACGCTTCTCATTCTTCGTCCAATGTTTTTGCCGCTTCAAGCATTATCGCACACTCCATGCGTTTGCGGAAAAGTCGGCAGCCATATTCATAAATACCGTTGACAGAGCCTGTGGAATGGTATGCATTAGCGGCACATCCACCCGAACAGTAAAGTCTTGCCCAACATTCACGGCACTCGGGCCTTGTGTAGACGTTACATGCAGCGAACTCGTCCTGAGCATTGACGTTTGTAACACCGTCCCATACGTTTCCGAGCTTGTACTCCTCCTCACCTACAAATTGGTGGCAAGGGTACAAATCGCCCCAAGGAGTCACCGCCATATACTCGGTACCCGAGCCGCAGCCCGAAACACGCTTGTAAATACACGGACCGCCTTTTAAGTCTATCATATAGTGATAGAACGTAAACGGCTTGCCCTCACGATGTCTTTTAAGCATAAGCTCGGCAAGCTTTTCGTACTGCTCAGTAACCACGGAAAAATCTTCTTCGGTAAGAGCAGATGGGTCATCGGGAGCACACACAACGGGCTCCATACTAAGCTCCGTAAAGCCAAGGTCCAGCATTGTTTCAATATCTTTCAGAAAATCGGGGTTTGCGTGGGTAAAAGTTCCCCTCATGTAATAATTTTTGTGGCCGCGCGCTTCTACAAGCTTCTGAAATTTCGGAACTATCTGCTCCCAGCTTCCCTTACCTGCGTAATCTACACGGAAGCGATCGTGAATTTCTTTTCTGCCGTCAAGACTGAGAACCACGTTGCTCATCTCGCGGTTGGCAAAATCAATTACGTCATCGTCAATAAGCATACCATTGGTAGTAAGAGTAAAACGGAAATTCTTTCCCTTTTCTTTTTCAATAGAGCGTGCATACTCAACCAGTTGCTTTACTACCTCAAAATTCAGAAGAGGTTCTCCGCCAAAGAAGTCTACCTCGAGATTTCTGCGGCCCTTGGAATTTTCAACAAGGAAATCAAGAGCTTGCTTTCCTACCTCGAAGCTCATTACGGCTCTTTCTCCATGGTACTTTCCCTGACTTGCAAAGCAATATGAACAGTTAAGATTACAAGTGTGAGCAATATGCAAGCAAAGAGCCTTTACTACACCCGAGGTGCGCTTTTTAAGCTCTCCTGCCATATTTTGAAAAGTATCCGGAGTAAAAAGCTTTCCCGCCTGCTTCAATTCTTCAATCTGATCAAGACATTCTTCGATTTCTTCCTTCGACACGTCCTCACGGTCACCGTATTTTTCGAGAATAACTTTTACTATTTCTTCACGGCTCTTTTCTTCGTACATACCGATAACGTCGTATGCCACCTCGTCTACAACGTGAACAGACCCTGAGCACACGTCAAGTACAATATTTAAGCCACCCAATTTATAACAATGTATCATTTTTTCACCCGATAATATTAATATTCTTCGCTGTTCCTATATCTACGCTTTGAACAAAAAATGCCGCCGTATACGGCGGCATTATAGACAACCGTAAAGGTTGTTAACTGTTCATAAGTTTAAAAATTACTTATCTGCCTTCTTGTTCTCACACTGCTGATTAGCAATACCGCAGCTGGTCTTGCATGCAGACTGGCAAGATGTCTGGCACTCGCCGCAACCGCCCTTAGCAGCGCTCTCGCAAAGATTTTTTGTTTCAAGTGTCTTAATATGTTTCATAATGAATAATCCTCCAATGCGTTTTTTGTTTTATTGTATCATACGATTTACAATAAGTCAACCACAAAGCCTATAATCAATTCCGACAGGAGAACTGCTGCACACGAAAACGCCGCCACCTTCAAAAGGCTTTTTTCACAATAAGCAAGAAGCAGTGCCACAGCAAAACCAATAAGCGCAGAAATCTTGTAGCTTGTTGAATAAAAAATGGCAGGGATTGTCATTACACTCAAAACCGCATATGGAATATAATGCAAGAACGATAAAACAAAACGGTTTTTAATTTTTTCTTTTACTAATACAAGCGGCAACATCCTTATGAGATACGTTACACCTGCCGCAACCAACAAATATAAGAAAAAGGTCTTGTCGGGCATTACGAAACGACCTCCTTGCATTTTTCTCGCTTGGATTCATCGGACTCTATGGGAGCAATCGCGGCAAAAATCGCACTTGCAACAACAGCACAGATTATAATAACAAACCCGCTCGGAATTTTTGCAAGAACGGGGATATACTTAAAAGCACAGCTCAGAACTACCGCAGTAAGCACACAAAGCATCGTAGGCTTGCTTTTCTTTGCCGGAGGAACCACTATTGCAATGAACATACCGTAAATTGCAATTCCGAGGCCGGAAACAACGACAGACGGCAAAATATCTCCCGCAACAGCGCCTAAAAACGTTCCAAGCCCCCAGCCGATATACGGAGGTATTATTAATCCGTACATGTAGCTTTTACTTACGCTTCCCTGTTGGGATGATGCCACAGCAAAAACCTCGTCCGTATTTACAAACGCAAGAATAAATCGGTCGTACATTTTTATGCTTTTCCCAAGCTTTTGAGATAAAGATACCGACATCAAAGCGTATCGCAAATTAATGACAAGCTGCGTCACGGCAAGCTCAATAAGCGTTCCCCCCGCGGCAATTATCGGAACAGCGGCAAGCTGCCCCGCAGAGGTTACGTTAGTCAGGGAAATCAACAATATTTCCGGCACTGACAGACCGCAGTCTCCCGCAAAAATGCCAAAAGCAAAGGACACCGATAAGTACCCAAGACAAATCGGCATCCCGTTCATTATTCCTTTTATGAAATAATTTTTACTGTTTTCCATAAAATTACTTACTTAATCTTTACTAACATTCCGTCTCCGGCCTCAAGCGAAATCGTATAAACGTTATTCTCTGCCTCAAGAACTATCCATTCTTCCTCTGCCGCATCAAATACGGAAAGAGTGCTTCCTGCTTTGCAGGTAAGCTTTACCGTTGCTTCGCAATCATAGCTTTTATTTGAAAGAACTGCAAAATCATCCTCAAAGAAGCCTACGGTAATATCGTCACCCTCGATTTTTTCAACGGCGCCAAAGCCTTCAAAAAGCTTAGTCTTGTGCTCGGGAGCAGTTGCCGTGTGAAAAACGCCCAGGCTCTTCTTGTCAATAAGCTGTGTACCCATAGCACAAAGCTCACGGTTAATTTCTTTTATCATATAATAATGAGGAGTTCTCTCGCCGTCCTTGGAAATCATACCGTTCTCCCAATGCCAGATTGCATCATTATCGCTTCCGTCTACACCGGGTGTCCAATACGTAAAGTAGCACATTCTTGATGAACCGTATGCAAGAGACTGGAATACCTCCCAACGAAGCTCTGCCTCGGTAGGATTACGATAAGGACCGTGCTCTACTACCAAAACGATGAGCATATAGGGAAGTCCGTGTTTCATTGATATCTCACGAACAATTTCAAGATTATCGTAGAAGCCCGCTCTCTCATCCTTACTGCAAGCAGCCTCAACTATCAGGCGCTCACGCTCGTCCTCTATTTCGGGAACCTGCATTACGCCGGATTTAAGTAAATTGTAGTGGTCGTAGCTTATAAGCTCAGGGTTTACAGTCTTGATGAAGTCCTCAAGGTGATCCTCATAGGAGGGATGACCAAGCTGCTCGAGACTTGCATAGTTCGGCAAGAGATTGATGTAGGATTCATGCTCCGGATCAAGTTCACCGAGAATTTTTCTTACGTCTGCTAAATTGTCGAACATATTCTTTGAGGGCTCGTCAAAAAGATGATATGAATGGAGTGCAGGAAAATCCTTGTAGTCCTCGACAACCTTAGTGAGAAGCTCACGGCGCTTGTCCTCATGATAAATAGCATCTGCAATTCTCCAATCGAAAACCTGAACCTCAAGACCGAGCTCTTCTGCAATCTTGAGAATTTGCTTGTTCTGGTCAATTTCGCGCATGGCATCAATAAGCGTAAAGCCCGCCTCTTTCATCTCTTCAAAGCGTGAACGGTCAACCTTACCGTCAGGTCCGAGCAAAAACTTTGTGGGAACGCCGCACCAATAAGTTATCGGATATTTATCCATTTTCTTCATAGTTATAACCCTTCCTTTTCCGTGGTATATTTATATAAATAATATTTTTTAAAACTCAATTCCCAGCACTGCAAGAACCGCCTGTGCGTATACCCTTACGCCGAAATCGTTGGGATGATTCACATAATTTCCCGTGATGTCGTAGTAGGTTTTCTTGCGCCTGATATCCTTGAAGATACTGTTAACGGGAGCAACCGCAACGTTTTCAAATTCCTTTGAAAGCTCCCAAAGCTTCTGCTCATACTCGGCAGATTTTCCCTTGGTAAAGGTCAATATTTCATCATTAGCGACCATCGGAGACACCAATATAATATCCGCCTCGGGAGAATATCCTCTTACTTTTTGGATAATTGTCTTGATGTCCTCTTTATAAAGGTTTTCGTCCTTCATATTATCATTCATTCCAAAGCCAATCACATACGCATCAGCAGTATAGGGAGAAAGCAATCCGTCAGCATTAGTAACGCCCCACGCAGAGGTAGAGCCTCCTGCCGCACGGTTTACCTTGGTAATTTCAGAATAACCGAAAGCCTCGCACAAGCCTTGCCTTACGAGCTCCGGCCAAGCGGGCATATACGGTGCTCTGTCCATTTTTAAATTATACTCTGCAATAGAGAAAACCTCTATAACAAATTCATCGCAGCCGCTCGCCTCGCAGCCCGCGGTAATGCTGTCACCGTAAAAAACCAAATTAACAGGCTTCTTTTCTTCTAACTTTTTAAGTATTCTCGGCAAACGTTCCTTTTGAGCAGGAGCCTTTACGTACTGTTCGCCGCCCTTGTGAGAATACGTAACACTCACTTGATTCTGATAAACGTCTGCAGGTAACACGAACAAAGAACTGTCGTCTGCTCTTTCGAGCCACCTTACGTCTTCGTTTTCAATCTTACGGCAATACGTATCGAAGGAAACAAGCGGAATATCACTGTCCTCGGTACGGGCAATACCCTCTGCCGTAACAACGTAATCCTTTCCTTCTTTATAAGTAGTATGTCCGCAAGTGGATGTCACGGAGACAACCTCCTCGGGAGCATAAAGCAGCTTACCGCCGCTGATATTTCCCTTAGCATCCTGTGCAAAACAGCATATCTCATTAAACACCTTATTACCTGACCAAAAGCTCGAAAGCCACACCTTGTTCATAACAGTCCCTCCACCATATTTTTACACATTTACAATAACATAACCGTGCCGAAAATTCAACAACAACGTATACTTTTCGCATATGATACGTGTTATTTACAAAAAACGCACCTGCCCGATACTTTCAGGCAGGTGCAACAATCATCTTATTCTTTTATACGTACGTTTCATTTTGCGCTAAAGGAGATCGGATCAGTCTCTGCAATAGTGTCGTACGTGTCGGAATCATAAATGCGGAATTTAAGCTCTATCGTGTCGATGCTCGTAATGCCGTTGTCCTCAAGGTCTGACGACAGAAGGGTAATATCGTCAAAGGAATACTTGCCTGCATAAACGTCTGCATGATAATATCCTGAAATCATAAAGCCGTTTACCGACAAATCATCACAAGAAACACTTATATTTTTATCTGTAGAATTTTTTACGCAAAGGAGAACGGAAGAACCAAAAATACTTGATTCGTCTACGTACTTACCGATAATTTTAATGCCGTTCTGTTCATACAAAACGTGTCCCGACTCATCGGCGGTAGTATCCATACTTTCAAAAGCAGAGGTCTTAATAGTAACACACTCAGCCTCATAAACAGTTTCGTACGTATCTGAATCATAAAGATAGAAATATATCTCTATCTGACCGATATTTGTAACGCCTGCAGCCTCAAGGTCGGAGGACGAAAGATAAAGTGTCTCGTTAGCCTTCTTGCCCGCCGCAACCGAACAACCGGAATAAGAATCCACCATACAATTATTAACTATTACCGCATGTGTGCTGAGCTTATATTCCTTACTTCCGTTATTTTCTATGTATAGCTTTATACCTGCGCCCCATATCTTATCGTCAACTATCTCCTTGGCGGTAACCTTAAAGCCTTCGTATTCAAAACAAACGGTTTCCGTTATCGTCACGTCCACCTTTTCTTCTTTTTTCTCAGAGTCGTCGTTCTGACCTTCGCTTACTGTTCCGTCATTGCCCGTTATTTCTTTATTAGTGCTTGTGTCATCGAAGCACGCCGCTATTGAAAGAGTCATTGCGAGTGCAAGTAAAATTGCCAAAAAATTTTTTAAATTTCTCATACTGTTTATCCCTCAACTTTCGTCTTTGTTTCCGCTTTTTCTTCAACCGATACGGTTCTCTTCGTCATAATGCTTCCCGCAACAAATATTACCGCAAAAACAAAACAGAGTATTGACCAAAGCTTAAGGTCTGAGTACGAGCCGTAATTGGTAATTCCCAAGAGACCTCCCACCGTGTAGAAACCCGCACATACAAAACCGCCTGCAATGCCTTTGCGTGTACAAATGCCGACGATACCTGCAACAAGCATGCACAAAGCAACGAAAAAGCCTGCACTTCCGCTGCTTTCGCCGTTATCCTCAAGAGCATTTCCAAGACCTGCCGCACACGACTGGAAAGCAATAAGTACAAATAGAACAATACTGATAATACCGATAATTAATCTTGCTGTTTTCATGGGTATAAACCTCCTAAATTTTTCTAAGCAGGTTCATTATACAGAGGCAAAAAGAAAAAGTGTTATGCTGTGAGCATAACACTTCTGAATTTTCGTATGATATCCTTTAATCGTTCAGATTTCATAATCCGAAAACAATCATACCAAGGAAAATAGATATTGCGCCTAACGTGTAATAGATAATGCATTGACTTCTTTTTGCTGCGCCCTTGGTAAAAGGCAGTTTGTTCCAGACGTCTCCCATGTTGCCGAAGCAAAACAGCGGAATAGGAACAAGCAACGTCCAATAAATTATCGCCTTAAGATAATTTTCAAACTTCGGTGTAATGGACTTAAAATCTATACACAAAAAAATTACAAAGAATACGTATCCTATAATTGACAAGACGACTGTTGAGGTTTTTTTGCTCCGCAAGCCCGGTATCTGCTTAATAAAATTATCCACTGTGCCGGTGTCTCTGTTCTTGTTCTGCAACGCATTGCAAAGGTCGTTAGTGTTGTAATAACGCAACTCGGGATCGATAAGAACACATTTTTTGATTATTTCACCGTAGAAACCATCGTACACCATCTCGTTCGGCAGTTTACCCGTCAGCATAACGTTTAACAGCACTCCTGCGGCATAAATGTCAGTACGGTGGTCGCTCTGCGAAAAACCAAACTGTTCGGGAGCTGCATAACCCGGTGTTCCGAGAATAACGGTGTCTGAGCTCTTCTCCTTGGCAAAGGAACGAACGATTCCGTAGTCGATAATAACTGCATTGCCTTCTGACGTCACAAGTATGTTGTTGGGATTTATATCTCGATGAACGAGCCCGCGGCTGTGCAATTCACTAAGGCCCTCGCATATCTGAGAGATTATTTTAATCGCTTGCGCCTCTGGAAGCGTTTTCTTTTCTCTCAACAGGCAGTGCAAGCTGTCACCTGAAATATACTCGCGTACAATGAAGATTGCATCTTCCGCATTGTCAATATATAATATCTTTGCAAGATGCGGATTGTCTATAGACGCAATTTTTTCATAGTATTCACGGTAAGTGTTCGGTACTTTTTTTACTATGTAAAGCTTGCGTGTCGGTTCATAAAGGCAGAGCGCAGTTCCCTCGCTAAAGTCCGATACGTGTTTTAAGTTGGCATACATAAATGCATTGAACAATGTAATATATCCTTTCGTGCAATAAATACAGTAATAATATTAAAAGAGGTTAACTTTATGAAAAAAACTACGCAAGAGCTGCTGGCTCTTATGAAAAACAGCGCTGACTATCACGATTATCTCACGCAAAACAGAGACAACATCGGCAAGGACCACATGAAAATCGACCGTGCACTGACCTCTCTGCTTGCAGAAAAAAACGCTGTCAAGTCGGCGGTAATTGCAAAATCAGGAATAGAGAACCATTATGCTTACCAAATATTTTCGGGAGCTAAAACACCCACGCGCGATAAAGTGCTCATGCTCTGCATAGGCTTTGGCTTGTCTGTTGAAGAAACCCAGCGCCTTCTTAAAATCACCGGCTATGCCCAGCTTTACGGCAAAGAGGAACGCGACAACGTTATCCTGTTCGGCCTTACAAAGCAATTATCAATTATCGACATAAACGATATTCTCTACGAAATGAATTACGGCATGCTCGAATAAGATTTTAGTCATTAATCCTTTTCTTCACTTCTTCCAAAAAATCATACACTGCGTCCTGCGACAGAACACCGCGTTTTAATTTTTTCGGGAGAAGTCCTTTTTCATCAAGCTCATAATCACAAAGCCATTGCCCGCCGTTATAATATTCTTTCAGCTCTCCCAAAAGCCCTTTAAACCAATTCTCAGCGGTAACGTCTCTCGACTCGTCAAGCAAAGCTTTTTGAAGCACGTCGAAGCACAGCTCCATTCGCTCAATTCTTTCAATCGCTTCTTCTTTATCATTGTTTTGAAAATCTTTTTCTTTCTTCATAATTTAGTCACGCTTCGGGTATCTTTTGCTCATTTAGGAAGTATCGAATTGCCTCGTTTAAATCTTCCGGATTTTTCCTGCAGCAACAGCAATATGATAGTATTTTTTCTTGTTTTCTTCATCACCTTGTAATGCATAAATAACTGTTAACAAGGATGCTGCTTCAACTCCATTATTTTTACATTCAAGAGCTTTCTTTGCATCTGAAATTGCGCTGTTATACTCGTTAATTTGAAAATAATAGTTTGCCCGGTTTGTATACGCAAAGTAATTGTCCGGTTTAAGCTCAATAGATTTATTATAGTGTTTAAGG
>JAZPZG010000068.1:0-24766 GCA_045544575.1 Clostridia bacterium | reverse complement strand
GTTGGTTATGTCGTACGTGGAATCACCTACCCAACCGGTCAATATAAAGCCGGAATCCTCCGCAGCAACTGCGGCTGTAATATCACCGAGTGCATCATTTCCGGTGGGTGCCTTCCCCAAGCTTGCATAGCTAGGAATAGCGTGAAGCAATATTGCACCCAAACCTGACTGCAAAACGTCACGTGCCGTAACTACAGTAGATGCTGACACAGACACAGGCATAATCCACATTGTTGCCAACATTGCGAGAGCAACAATGAAAGAAATAAGTCTTTTCATTATTTTACCTCCAATTTAAAATATTAGTCGGTTAATCGTACCACAAGGGCTCAACCACCCTACTTTATTTAAGCATAACATTATTACGCAAAAAATACAATAAAAAATTTCAAAAAATAAGCAAAAGTTTTCATACAGTCCGCTTTACGAGCATAAGAAACTCTGAATTGCCGTCACCACCCTTTATGGGCGACGGTATTATCGGTGCCTCAAGCACAAACCCACAGCTTTCGGCAAACGAGGAAACCTTTCGTATTGCTTCTTTAATTGCATTCTGGTCTTTTACAATGCCGTTTTTCGAAACAAATTGTTTGCCGACCTCAAACTGAGGCTTTATCAAAAAAACGCCCCGTGCTCCGGGCTTTATGATTTTTACGGCGGCAGGAAGTATCTTGCTTAGTGAAATAAAAGAAGCGTCACATGCCGCAAAATCGAAAAAATCACCATATCCTGCATCAAAGAGAGACCTTACGTCGGTCCCCTCTAAGTTGATAACGCGTGTATCATTTTTTAGCTTTTCGGCAAGCTGCGAGTGTCCTACGTCCACTGCAAAAACCTTTTCTGCTCCTGCAAGCAGCATAATCTCCGTAAATCCGCCCGTAGAAGCCCCGATATCAACCACGGTTAACCCCGATATATCAATATTAAATGCCTCCAAAGCACCCTTTAGCTTTAAGGCTCCTCTGCCAACGTACGGAATAGGATCATTCCCCGCCTCTACGTTATCATCACAATTTACTTCAAAGGAAGGCTTGTTTATTACTTTACCGCCTACCCTGACGAGCCCCTCTTTTATCGCTCTTACGGCACGAGTACGGCTTTCATAAAATTCGTACTCGGTTAAAAACACATCAAGACGCATATTACCATGCCTCCGAAATACGCTTAAAGCGAGCTTCCAAGCCCTCAGCATCAAGCATGTATTCGCGGTGCAGCTCCTTTATGGTTGCATGGCGTATTATTTCATCGGGAAAAGCAGCAGTTTCAAGAGCCTTAAATTCTTTTTTCGAAAGCTTTTCGCACAGCAAAAGCTTTACACGTTCGCCAAAGCCACCGGTAATCACCGCATCCTCTACCGTAATAATTACCTCCGCATTATCGGCACAAAAAGCAACGCCGTCTTCATCAAGAGGTTTAAAAAATCTCGCATTAAACACAATCACGGAAAAGCCCTGAGCAGTAAGACTTTCTGCCGCACAAAGTGCGTATTCCAGCATTTCTCCCATTGACATAATGCATAAAGAAGCACGGGCACTCCTGTCCTTCCTCGAATCAAAACAAACACATCCCTTGCCGTACTCTATGCTCTCCTTTAAAAGCAACGCATGTTTTTCAGAAAGCCTGTCCTTTGCGGGATACCTTATTGCAAAAAGCCCCTTCGGAATGACGGAGGACTCGTCATATACCGTCATGCCGAGTTCAAGCATCCTTTCAAGCTCATCCGCACTTGCAGGCACAGCAACGCTTGCATATGGCATGTGTCCCAAATATGCAAAATCATAAAGACCTTGATGCGTCTCACCGTCAGGGCCTGATACGCCTGCTCTGTCGAGTCCCGCAACAAGCGGAATTCCTTGTATTGAAACGTCGTGCATGAGCTGATCATACGCTCTTTGCATAAACGTAGAATAGATAACCGTCACGGGTTTGGCACCGACAACAGCCATTCCCGCACACATGGTAACTGCATGTTGCTCCGCAATGCCCACGTCGAAGAACCTTTCGGGAAACTTATCTTTAAAATATTTTAAGCAAGTACCCGTAGGCATCGCCGCCGTAACAGCACAAATACTTGAGTCCTTTTCCGCAAGCTCAGACAACTTAACCGCAAAAGTCTTCGAAAGTGATACCGAAGCAGCACCGGATGTATTTTCAACCTCACCGGTTTCCGCATTAAAGGGGGTAATACCGTGAAATGCACCGGGATTATCCTCAGCATGCTTGTAGCCTCTGCCTTTTTTGGTAATTACGTGTATCATCGCAGGTTCTTCAGCCATATCCGCACGCTCAAGCGCAGTACGAATCGCCTTTATATCGTGGCCGTCAACAGGGCCTATATAGGTAAGCCCGAGATTTTCAAAGAACTCACCGGGTACAACCTTAAACTTTATGGAATTCTTAATTCTGCGAATAACCTTGGCAAGTTTTTCTCCGACAACCGGTATTTTTACGACAAACCGCCTTATTTTGCGTTTTGCTCGTATATATGAATTTTTAGTTCGGATTTTTCTTAAATATTCGGAAAGCGCACCCACATTTTTGGAAATCGACATCCCGTTATCATTAAGAATAATAGTAATGTCACATTTACTTTGAGCAGCATCATTTATCGCCTCAAATGCCATACCGCCTGTAAGAGCGCCGTCACCTATTACCGCAACGGTTCTCATGGAGCTGCCCAAAATACGAGCGGCACGAGCCATTCCGAGTGCCGCAGAAACAGAGGTTGAGCTATGGCCCGTATCAAATGCATCCGCTTTGCTTTCCTCTCTTTTCGGGAAGCCCGAAAGACCACCCTTTTGTCTTAGAGTATCCATCGCAGAATCACGGCCCGTCAATATTTTGTGAACGTAGGATTGGTGTCCTACGTCCCACACAATACGGTCAACATAAGGGTTATAATGGCTGAAAAGTGCAACGGTAAGCTCAACAACGCCTAAATTAGAAGCAAGGTGCCCGCCGTTTTTAGAAACGATTTCCACAAGTCGGGCTCTTATTTTTCCGCAAAGCTCATCCAATTCTTCATCAGACATATTTGCAATATCATCAGGTAATCTTACTTCTTCTTTTTCAAAAAGCATTGCTGCAGCCTCCGTAATATCTTCGATAAAATCAATAGTCCCTCTTCAACAAAAACAGTGCAAGCCAGCGGAGAAAATAACCTTTTTCGCCAAAGCACTCCGCTATTTTCACAGCTTCTTCGGTCATATCGTTAAGCATCTGTTTACACTTCTCAATTCCGAAAAGTGTCACCATAGTCGTTTTGTTTTCTTTTTCGTCGCTTCCGGTGGGTTTTCCTATAAGCGACGTATCTCCCTCCACGTCAAGTATATCGTCTTTAACCTGAAAAGCAAGACCTATTATCTCCGTGTAACGCAGAAGCAAGTTTTCTTTCTCATTATACGGCCTGCCGTGTAAATTCCCCGCTTCTATGGCAATGTACGCCGGAGCCTTTAGAAGGGCTCCGGTTTTACAGGCATAGGTATGACGCAAAACATCTTCGCTAACCTGCTTTCCTTCCGACTCAAGGTCAACCACCTGACCGCCAATCATTCCTTCCGTTCCTGAAAGTGAAGAAACAAGACTCATTATTTTAAGACAGCTGTGAGCACTAAGAATTCCGCTTTCCGCAAGCCTTACGGCTTCACCGCTCATCGTCTCAAAGGCTTTGTTTAAAAGAGCATCTCCCGCAAGGATGGCCTCTGCCTCGCCGAATTGTATATGGCAAGTAGGTCTGCCGCGTCTTAACTCGTCATTATCCATGGAAGGAAGGTCATCGTGTATCAAAGAATACGTGTGTATCATTTCGAGAGCACATGCAAACGGTAAAATTGCCGAGTCACTCACTCCCAATACCTCTCCTATCGCAAGCGTAAGAACAGGACGAATTCTTTTTCCGCCGGACAAAAGGCTGTATCTCATGGCAGAATAAATACTCTTTTGAGGATTTTCATTTATCGGAACAAGTCTCTCTAATTCTCTTTCAACCGTGTCAATCCACGCCTTAAATTTACTTTTCATCGCAACTTCCATCAAAAAGCCTCCTCCGAATCGTCACTGCCTGCACCGGGCTTTTTATTGAGGTCACTGATAAGCTTTTCATATTTGCCCAGTTCCTTTTCACAATACTTTACGAGCTTAATGCCTTCCTCATAAGCACTTATGGAGTCACTCAGAGAAAGCGTACCCGCCTCCATCTGCTTTACGATAGCCTCAAGCTGCGAGATTGCCTGCTCATAGGTGAGCTTTTGCTCATCCTTTGCCTTTGCCATAACGGTTCAACACCTTTCAAGATTGTTATTGTTAATATAATAGCATATTTTTTTCGTTTCGTAAAGCCAAGAGTTTTATTTGTAAACAATAAGGCAATAATTTCCGTGACAGGAGGTGTGCACGTGCATATTTTTATTACAGTACTTATTATTTCTTTTTCAGCCGCTTTAATTATAACGGCTTTGCTTTTTGTTTTTCTGCCATGTTCACTTACCTTTTGCGGCTACGTAAAATGCTGGATAGATGACGAAAATAAAAAAGACGTATCGGGAGAATTCAGCGTGATACTTAAAATTTTTAAGTTAATCTCCGTAACTCTCAGTCACAAATATTTAAAATCACTGCACGAAAAGCGGAAGCGGCGCAGGCGTGCCCGCAAGAAAAAGGATGGTTCTGCACGTCTTGCGGGCACTTGGGCTGCATTTAGGTTTAAAGAGCTTTCCGTAAATGCAGCCGCGGGTGCCGGCGACAGTGCGGCAACCGCACTGCTCGTCGGCACCGCCTACGCCGCCTTATCCGTGCCGCAAATACTTATATGTAAATATACAGATACGTCAAAGCCCGAAATTGAAAATCCGTTTAAGATAGAAATAATACCCGAAAATGAAAAAACAGGCTTTGAAGCCGAATTTCGCTGTATATTCTCCGTTAAACCCGTCAATATTATTCTTAATCGGTTAAAAGAAAGGAAGGCACTCTATGTCAGAACATCCCATTAATAACATTATGGAAACCTCCATGGAAAAAATCAAAGAGATGGTGGACGTAAACACCATCGTAGGAGACCCTTTTGAAACCTACGACGGAACGATGATTATCCCCGTCTCAAAAGTATCCTTCGGACTTGCGGCAGGCGGGGCGGAATACAGCGGCTCACTGCAGCTTTCCGAGGACACGAAACCACAAGAATGCACACAACTTAAATACCCTTTCGGGGGCGGAAGCGGCGCAGGTGTTTCAATTACCCCGATTGCCTTTATTGTTGCCGACAGCAACGAAGTAAAGGTAATGCCTCTTTCGGCAAACTCTGCAACAGAAAAGCTTGTTGACCTTATTCCGACAGTCATTGACAAAATCAAAGAAATGTTTTAGTATCAATAAAAAACGAAACAGGAGCAATTATGACTGCGGCAATCATCTGCGAATACAACCCTTTTCATAACGGTCATCAATTTTTGATAGACGAAGCAAAAAAGCTGTGCGGCGACGACTCCCGAATTATAGTTATAATGAGCGGAAACTTCGTTCAAAGAGGAGAGCCCGCTGCAATAAACAAGTGGGCGCGCACCGTTGCCGCACTAAGATGCGGAGCAGATGCAGTAATAGAGTTACCATCGCTTTACGCAGCTTCAAGCGCACAATTTTTTGCAGAAGCAGCGGTTGATATTATAAACAAGCTAGGAAACGTTGACCTTTTGGTATTCGGCAGTGAAAGCGGTGATATTACGCTTCTTACCGACGTTGCCAAGCAAAGAGCTTTTCCCTCTGAAGAGCTCAATGCAAAGCTCAAAACCTATTTAAAGGAAGGTCTTGCATACCCTGCCGCAATGCAAAAAGCTCTCGGCACAGAAAACTTAAAATCAAACGATATTCTTGCAATTGAATATATACGTGCACTTTTTATTTCACAAAGCAAGATAAAACCGATTGCCGTAAAACGAGGAGGCTTATCAGCCCATACCGACCATACGTTACCCGAAATCACTTCCGGCAGCGCACTTTCATTTGCAAGTGCACAGTCACTTCGTAAAGTTTTATATTCCGAAACACGGGAAGCTGCATTAAAAGACTTAGAGGCATTTATGCCAGAAGCAGCCCTTGAGGAGCTCACAAGAGCGCTTTTAGATCAAGGAAAGGCAATAACGCTTAATTGCTTTGAACAGTTTATTTTTTCTTCAATCATAAAACTTAAACCGGATGGATTACGCCAGCTTCCGTTTGTTACCGAAGGCCTTGAAAATAAAATATATGCCGCTTGCCGCGAGGCAAACAGCATTGATGAGCTTATTGAGCTATGCACAAACGCACGCTATACCCGCACCAGAATCACAAGAATACTGACGGGACTTATAACGGGAGCCGAAGCCAAAAGCTTCTCCTCCCCTGTAAATATACCGTACATACGTGTTTTAGGCATAAAAGCCTCTTCAAAAAAACAGCTTTCCGACATATCGGAAAGCTGCAAAAAAAACAATTGTGACTTTATTGTAGGAAATATCCCCGCCGCATTGTCGGGATTAAGCGAGAGCTCAGCGGAAATGCTCAAAAAAGAAGCAACGGCAACCGACATATACTTTCTTGCTGGCGAAAAAAAGACTTTCGGCAAGGAATACACTCAGGGGCTTATCATAGTATAAGCTTATTCCGCCACAAAAATGAACGGGTAAATATCCTGTCCTCCGTCTATGAAGTACGCTTCTGCCTGCGGATATTTTTCGTCCAAAAATTGCTTTACGGACATCTGTTCTTCAAGGTTCGAGTCCTTACCGCAAAATACAGTCAGCATGAACTTATCAGGCATATCAAGCAGCTTTGATGCAAGACTGCATGAAGATGTGATTTTATCCTTCTCGGAAACCACGATTTGCTTTTCTATAATTCCTATGGTATCACCGTTATTAATATGTACACCGTTTATTTCGGCATCGCGTATTGACGGAGAAACGTAACCTGCGGTAACTCTTGTCATCGCATTGTTCATCTCGCTCACAATTTCATCGGGCTCCATGCTCTCAAAGTCAACCGAAGAAATGGCTACGTATCCGGTTCCGATATTTTTACTCGGAATAACGTGTACGGTTGCTTTGTCATACAACTCAGCCGCCTGCTGAGCCGCCATCAGGATGTTTCCGTTGTTCGGAAAAACAAATATATGCTCTGCGTTTACGTGTGCAAAAGCATCCAGAAAATCGTTTGTTGAAGGATTTTGAGTTTGACCTCCGGGTACAGCAGCATCCATTCCCATTTCTCGATAAAGAGCCTCTACTCCCGCACCGTTGCAAACTGCTACGATACCGTATTTTTTAGAAGGTAAAGCTTCCGCTTCCGGCTGCTTTTCGGAATTATCTTCCTCCGTGGAATTTTCCTCAAGCGCTGTGTGCTGCAACGACATGTTTTCTATTTTAACCGTCAAAAACTCACCGAATTCACGGCAATACGCCAAAACCTTTTCCGGCGTAAGTGTATGTACGTGAAGCTTAACAATACTCTCCGTCTTAAATACAACGACGGAATCTCCGATCTCTCCCAAAAAAGCTTTTAGCGGTTCAATATCAAACGCATCGACGTCTGTTTTCGAGCTCTGAACTCTTATCAAAAGCTCCGTGCAATATCCATACGTCATCACGCTGTCAGGACCAAAAGCATCAAACAAATCGGTGTTCGGGGCAGCCTTTGCCGTTTCTGCAGGTAATTCAGTCTGCGCTATCTCTTCTCCGTTAAGCACACGGTTAAAGCCGTCCATTATGTAAAGTAAGCCTGCACCTCCGCTGTCTACAACCCCCGCCTCTTTTAAAACCGAAAGAATTTCCGGAGTACGGTCAAGTGAAGCATGCATCTCCTTTACAAGGTCAGCAAAAAAGGTACGAATCGTACTTTTAGGTGTAATTCTGTTAACAGCATATTCTACCGCTTCTCTTGCAACGGTAAGAATAGTTCCCTCGGTCGGTGTCATAACGGAGGTATACGCCTGCTTAACACCGAGTTCAAGCGCATAACCCAACGTTTTGGGGTCTGCTTTATCCACACCTTCAAAGCCCTTTGCCGTTCCCGCAAAAAACTGTGATAATATAACTCCCGAATTTCCTCTTGCTCCGAGCAACATACCGTGAGAGAGCATCTTCATTACCTCCGCAAGGTCATCGGAATCGATGTTCTCAATTGCGGCAATACCGCTCTCTATGGTCATACGCATATTATCGCCCGTATCTCCGTCGGGAACAGGAAATACGTTTAACTTATTGACCTCATCGGCGTTAGTTCTTAAAAGTGCGGCTCCGCCCATCGCCATCTTGGTAAGCAGCATTCCGCCCAGATATTTTATTCCCTTACTTTTTTTCTTTTTTGCAGTTTCTTTTTTTTCAGCTTTTGCCATTGCTAAACGCTCTCCTTCAGAATCCTTTCGGAAAATAATTATCTTTCGCTGCCAACAAAGAAAAGCGCAAGAGTGCCGGGGCCGGAATGTGCACCGATAACGGTTCCCACATTTGCAACAATGCTGACGGTCGCATTGTGTCTTTCCTTTAAAATCGACGCAAGTGTCTCCGCATCGTCTAAGCAGTCAGCATGTGAAATAAACACGGTTCCGTTCTCTTTATCCTCGGCAAGCTCACCGTATTTATCAGCGAGAGCAGTAACAGCAGTTTTTCTGCCTCTCACTTTAAACATATTAATCAAATGGCCTTCGTTATCCATATGAAGCACGGGCTTTATGCCAAGCATATTTCCCACAAAAGCGACGGTAGGACTTATTCTTCCGCCTCTTTTAAGGTAAACAAGATCGTCTACCGTGAACCAGTGACACAATTTAAGCTTCAGACTCTCCGCATAAGCAGCAGCTTCCTCTATGGAAGCGCCGTTCTTTTTCTTTTCAACGGTAAGATAAAGCAGCAAGCCAAAGCCTGCGGAAGCAGAGAGTGTATCCACGGTAATTATCTTACGCTCCGTATATTTTCCCTGCAGCTGCTGTGCCGCAATGCGGGCAGAATTGTACGTGGTGCTGAGTCCTGAGGAAAATCCAAGGTACAAAACGTCAGTACCGTTTTTCAAAAACTCCTCAAAAGCATCGGAAAAAGACTGTGAATTGACTGCGGCAGTTTTGGCAACGGCACCGTTTCTCATTCTGTCATAAAATGCCTTGCTCTCAATATCTCCGTCAAAATATTCATTTTCATCATTTTCAAATCTGAAAGTAAGCCTTTTGGCAGGGACTCCCCACGCTGTAAGCGTTTCTTTATCCATATCACATCCGGAATCGGTAAAAATCACATATTCATTCATAAAAATCCTCCTCACTCATTTCGTGCAGTCTTGTATTAATATTTTCAAGTAACTTATAAAACAAAGCTCTTTGTTCTTCCGGAACACCTGCTGCCACTGCTTCAACAACAGTTTGTGCTTTGTTTTTTATTTTCTCGGCAACAATATTTCCTTCGTCGGTAAGTTTAAGTAAAACGCGGTACGCACGCTGTGCTCCGTCATCTACCTTTACCACAAAGCCCTTCTCAACCATTTCCGCTACGGACCTTGACACATCGGACTTATCTCTGCAACACAACTCCGCAAGCTGAGCCCCTGTAATGCCCTCGGGGTACCTTGCCATAGCAACAAGATATACGGAACACGCACCCTTAAGCTCGTATTTACTCATTTCTTTTGCAGCAAGTCTGTTCCAAGATCTGTATATATCAGAAAGCATGAATGAAAAATGCTCAAACCTACTTACCATATAAACTCCTCTTATATTTACAAAAAATTACAACGCATTGATTATACATTGTTAATGTTGAAAAGTCAACATCTTGCGGTATAAAAAAACCGAAGATAAAGTTTGTTAAATGCGTAAAATCCGGCAAATACTCTTGGATTTTATTGTGAGCTACCACACAAGCTCTTTCACGTTCTTAATATAAATAATTTCGGCAGGCTCTGACTTTTTTGATTCTTCCTTCACAAGTGCCGCTACGGCAGGCTTATTTGCCGCAGGCATGTAGCACTTTTTAAAGCCCAGCCTTAAAAGCTCTCCCAATCGCTTATCCGCATGGCTTACCGCACGAACCTCTCCCGTAAGACCGATTTCACCGAAAAACACACAGTTTTCGGGAGTCGGGAAGTTTCCGCATGACGATATAATCGCCGCAACAAGAGCAAGGTCCGCCGCAGGCTCATCTATCTTCAGACCGCCGATTACGTTTACGTAGGCATCACACCCCACTATGTTAAGTCCCATGCGCTTTTCAAGCACGGCAAGAAGCATCGAAAGCCTGTTATAATCAATACCCTGGCTCATTCTTCTTGGGTTTGAAAGATTAGACCCGCTTATTAATGCCTGTATTTCCACAAAAATAGGACGAGTTCCCTCTAACGTACATGCAACGGCGGTTCCGGAAACACCCGCAGGACGCCCCTCCAAAAAAGCGGCAGAGGGGTTTGGTACCTCTTTAAGTCCGTTACTGCACATTTCAAACACACCGATTTCATTAGTTGAGCCGAAACGATTTTTGACACAGCGCATTATTCTGTAATAAAGCTGTCGTTCTCCTTCGAAATACAGCACGGTATCTACCATATGCTCCAAAATTTTCGGACCTGCAATAGTTCCGTCCTTTGTTACGTGACCTACTATAAAGGTAGTAATACCGCGTGTTTTTGCGGTCTTCATGAGTGCACCCGTAATTTCCCTTACCTGTGCTACACTGCCGGCGGCAGATTGTACGGAATCTTCACACATGGTTTGTATCGAGTCTACTATAATGCACTCAGGCGAGAGTTCTTCAATGGCCTCATACACTGCAGACATATTGGTTTCTGATAAAACGTACAGAGAATCACTGTTTATTCCCAGGCGGTCAGCTCTCATTTTGAGTTGCTCGCATGATTCCTCACCCGAAACGTACAAAACCTTCATTCTTGCGGCTATATTCCCCGAAATCATAAGCATGAGAGTAGATTTTCCGATACCGGGATCTCCCGAAATAAGTACAAGAGAGCCCTTGACCATTCCTCCGCCCAAGACTCTGTCAAACTCCGCAAGTCCCGTCTTCGTTCGTACGGTGCTTACAGACTTTGCATCCTTTAATAGTGACGGAGCAGCCGTAGTTTTCATTCCTATTCTTACAGACGGTGTATTTTTTTGCGGAGCAGTCACAAAAGTATTCCACTCTCCGCATCCCGGACATTTTCCCAGCCAACCGTTTGACTCGTAGCCGCACTCTTTGCAAAAAAACAATTCCTTTGTATTTTTAGCCATATTATACCTCACTGTATTCTTGCGGCAGTCATAAGCATGCCGCGCAATATTTCAGCTCTCATTCTGTCCCTGTCCCGAGGGCTCACCTGCTGTAAGGTTTTGTCGTTGATTGCAGAAAGCATAAGCTGTGCTTCCCTTTTCGTGATAATATCTTTTTCAAAAAGGCCTCCGATAATAAGCCCCGCAGCATGCTGAGAAACCATTTCTCCCATGTTCTTTATAATTTCCATAATATATACACCGCTGCCGTTATCAACGTGTATTTTGCAAATGCGTATGCAACCGCCGCCGCCTCTTCGGCTTTCGACTATATAGCCCTTATCCCTTGAAAACCTTGTGGCAATAACGTAATTAATTTGTGACGGCACACAATTGAAACGGGTTGCAAGCTCGTTTCTCTGTATTTCAGCTTCTCCCCGTTCAGCCTCGGATATTATGTCCTTAATAAATTCCTCAATCGAATCACTGAGCCTTGCCATAATAATACTCCTTTGACCATCTCTGACTTTGAATAATATTATCATATATTCCGATACATTGCAACATTGAACTTTTTCCGTCTATGTACGAAGCAGCTACGTATATTTCAACGAAGCCTGCCTCTTTGTTTAAATTCAGTACCATATATAATAATCAAAGTCCCGCAAAAAAAGATGACAAACCGCTCATCATATCGGCAGCGTATTCCTCATCGAAGCTTTCCACGCTTATATTAAAAACGGGCTTACGTTCATCGGCAGAAATTCTGACGGCTCCTTTTGTATTCCACGAAAACAAGCCGTCCATTTTCTCGGCACTTTCCCCGAACCGCTCGTCAAAATCACGGCTTACACGCTTTAGAATTTCACGCTTACGGTTTTTGTCACATTTAATACTGCAACGGCGTTTTACAACAACACCCTGAATCAACGGGTTATCGGGATTGTCCGCATCCTCGCCCGTTACCGCTTTATAATGGCATAAAGCAAGCTCAAAGGCAAAGTCATCGTAAAGCATAAGATACTGACAATAGACTCCGGGCATTCGCATAAACGGCTCCATCGCCTCCATGACGTCTCCTATCTTTCCGCCGCACTTTATAATCTGACGATTCATTTGCTCTGCAACGTTTTTCGCCGCCAAAGCCGAATTAACCGATACAAAAATCGGTGCCTCGGGATAAAGCTTTCCTATAATATACGCGGTAATCGCCTCTCGCCGCTCTCTTCCGCAAATAAAGTTCCGCAGTCTGAACGCCCTGTACGCATACGGAAACTGCTTTCCTATATCCGCTACATAATAATCCTCCGGATCGGAAAGCGGTTCCGGCGGAAGCATGTCTGTTTCTGCGGCAACCGTAAATTCTTCGCACGAATATGCACGCTGTATCTTTCGTCTCATGTGTGCAGGTAAATCATTTCCGTGCTTATCAAGGAGCGTTAAGGTAAGCTCTCCGCGATTGTCAATATAAACCGCTCCGTCTGCCGCTCCGTTTCTGCAAACCCATCTTATAACCGCAAGGTCCACGTCAACCGCCCTTTTGACCTTTATGCCTGTAGACATCAAGCCTGAAATAACGGCGGATGAAAGCATCTGAGATGCTCCGTGAGCATTACTGCACACAACAATGGTTGCTCCGAATCCGAATACGTTTCCCACCGCACAGCCAAGGCGTGTCATCGCCTCCGAAGGAAGTCTTTTTGTAAGGAGTTCTCCGTCTATGCCTTTTTCTTTAAAAACAAGCTCCTCTTCATGCGGCGTCCCTATAATACTTCTCCTTACGATACTTTCGGGCTCCGTTTCCACCGACGGCCAGAGCCTTACGCCTCTGCACACCGTAGAACCTTCTCCTGCAACAGCACCGCTTCCTATTACCCCCTCGTCACAACAAACCCCCTTTTCGAGTTTTGCTTGACAACATATCACACTTTCCGCCACCTTACTGCCACTTCCTATTTTGACGTTTTTCAGAACGACACTCCCCGATACGTTGCAATTATTTCCTATAACGCACCCGTCACCTATAATACTGTTGCTGATGACGGTATTTTTACCTACGATACAATTTTCTCCTATAAAAACAGTGCCCGTAAGCTCTGCACTGTCGGGCAGAATTGACGTTTCCCCGACGGTAATGCTTCCTCGTTCCGCTTTGAATCCGTTCTTTATTTGCCCCGAAGCTGCCGCAAGATTAACGTGAATATAGTCACGCGGTGTTTCCAGTCCGCAATAGAACCTCTCCCCGGAAAGTTCAAAAAAACGACCCGGACACTTTATTCTTACTGCAGAACTAAATCCGTCTGCATTTTCCTCCGCAGCTTTTATACATTCTGCGGCAATATCGTATGCGGCGGGAGCAAAAATTGCACAACTCTCTGAAACAACGATTTCCTTGTCAGTTTTTCTAAGAGCGGTCTGCAAAGCCTTATAGTCTATATCCTCTGCCGCAGAGCCGTCTATAACAAGAAGTTCATCACCGGCCGCAAATTCTTCCAAGGATTTCGTATCAACATCCTTTAAAAAAAACAGGTCGTCAAGCCCGAAAACACTTTCATCCTTAAAAAACTCGCAGATTGACCCGGACATAAAGCCCGTCTTAATGCATACCTCACGGACACCGCTTTCAACAAGCTTTCCGATTAACATTTCCGCAAAAGGAACCCCCAAAACCTCCGTCATGGCAACGGGCAACACGAGCGTAAGCGGACGAAGCCTTGCTCCTTCATCACTTGCAATTATCAGAGCTTTCATGAGCGCTACCTCCTTGGTAAATACTAAAATACTGTTATAATATTTTCCCGCACGGTGCCAAAAATATACACAATCCCTTGACAAATGTTGCATTAAAAACGATAATATACTCATTGATATTATTATCTCGGAGGACTCTATGAAAGACTTCTTTAAAGCTCTTAAAATCACGCATGAATGGTTCGGATATTCCCCGGACGCTCCTTTTGAAGAAAAAGTAAAATGCATTGAAGCACGGGTAAGAGAAGTAAAATCCGAGGGCTACGGCGGTGTCGTCACAAACGTCCACTGTGTCAATTATCTTAAAGATCCTGCCGAATGGGAGCTTATGAAAGAAAAGGTCCGCATTTGTAAAGAAAACGATATGAGACTCTGGCTTTATGACGAAAACGGATATCCGAGCGGCGCTGCGGGAACTGAAACAATTTCAGCAAACCTCGATTATGAGGCAAGAGCTGTTGTTATGGTTGCGAAGCTTTTATATCCCGGAGAGACCTGGACTTCAACACTTCCCCACGGACATGAAAAACCCATTTCGGCGTTTGCTTACTATGTAGACGGCTTGGACAGCTCGGACGAGGCACTTGAGCAAGTACCGATACGTCCCGAATATAAAGAAGGCTTTAGCTTTGCTAACACTTCATCTACGCAAAACCTGCTCTGCCTCGCATTCTATCAAAAGCACATGTATGAAGGCGGTCATTGCGAGCATAATTGCTGTGCGGCAAGACGTTATTTTGATATCAGCAACAGAGATGCGGTTCGTGAATTTATCAACAACACCTACAAAAAATACGCAGACACGGTGGGCGAATACTTTTCTCCTTCAATAGGAGATACGGGAGAAAACTCGGTAATCGAGGCTATTTTTACCGATGAGCCGTCCTATATGGGCTTCTACATCAATGCAGAGCTTGTCGCCCCGCATACCGTTCACCCCGTTGACAAGGAAATTCCGCTCTACCCCGTTATTCTTTGGGGGCGTGATTTTGCTAACCGATTTGCATCTGTAAACGGTTTTCGTATTGAGGATTATATGCCTTATCTGTTTCTCGGCGGCAGTGAAAAAGCAAGGCAAATCAGACGTCGTTTTTATCAGCTTTCAAGCGACCTTTTAGAGCAAAACTTCTTTGCTCAGGTTTCTGACTACTGTGCATCTGTCGGCTTGCAATTTTCGGGGCATATCCTTTTGGAGGACTTTTTGCACGACCACGTTGCTTTTGAGGGTAACTTCTTCAGTCTTTTAAGGCATATGCACATTCCCGGCTTTGACTTTTTAAACTCTGTTCCCGAAAGGGTTTGGGACTCTGCATTTACTCCGCTTTTGGTAAGCTCCGTTGCCCAAATTTATAACAAAAAACACGTTATGGACGAGGTTTCGGCACACGCACAGGGCGGAAACGTAACCCTGCAGCAAATTTATACTTCGGTATTGTTGCAGTATGCACTCGGAGCCGACGTTTTCACGTCCTATTACGGAGAAAATTATCCCTTAGAAGAACAAAAAAAGCTTTGGGATTCAATTTCCGTTGCACAAAGCCTTACGCAAGACAAAGAGGACCGTTCAAGTACTCTTATATATTATCCGATAGAGACAATGATGCAATTGCGAAAGCCGGTACACAACGTAACAGAACCCACAGACAAGTGCGCAGAGCTTATTTCAAAGTGCGAAAACAGTATGTACCAAGCAATGTACCTGTTACTTAACCATCAAGTTCCTTTTAACTTCTGCGACAGTAATTCCATTCCCCTTGCCTTATCGCACAATCCCAAGGTATTTATTATCGGGGCGTCTTTCCTCGAAAATGAATTCATTGCAAAGGTTAAGGAGCTAAGCAAGAGCGGTTGCCGTGTAATTTATTTCTGCGATAAAGAGCATAACAATTCCTCCGGTGAGTTCAAAGCCGAATTTGAAAAAATTAAAGATTTTGCAGTCTTTGCCGCAAACACCGAAGAGCTTCTCTCTCTCGTTGCTTCGGTTCACGGAGGTCTCAGGACATCGGGTAACACTCATGGAATTGCGTCTCTTTGGACAAACAGCGGAGTTCTTTTGGTCAACAGCGAAGGCAATGCAAAGGATATTACCTTTGAAAAAAGCACTGCACGATCTGCAGTTGACATTGCTTCGGGAAAACAGCCGGAGCTACGGCTTAATTCCGACAAGAAATCCGTCCTCACCCTGGAAGGCTACGCGGCTGTTTTTGTAAGATATTAATTACAATAAATACATAATAAATAATAATAAATAATAATAAAAAACAGGAGGCATTATGAAAATTTACAAAAAACTGATTTCTTTCTTGCTTATCGCATGTATGCTGCTGACGTGCACAACTGCTTGCGATAACTCCGGAAACAAAGAAGAAAAAGACATGACCACGGAAAACTTTGTAAAGACTTTTGCAAAGCGTACACCGCCCGTAATTGAAAAGGCAGCAGAGGTTACGCCTACCGCGGAGGACTTTACGGTTTCCAACGTTTTCAGCAACAATATGGTTCTTCAGCGTGACGAATACATAAGAATCTGGGGAACAGCCGATGCAGAGCAGAAAGGAAAAACTATCTGTGCGGAATTCATGGGCCTTAAGGGATCTGCCGAAATCGATGAAAACGGAGACTGGCTTATAACTCTTGACGGCACTCTTCCCGCATGTACCGAAAAGGGCAACTCATTAAGGGTATACAGTTCTACCAAGGAAAAAGTATTTAATGACGTTCTCGTAGGAGACGTTTATATGGTTCTCGGTCAGTCAAATGCCGCACAAACGGTACAAGATGTTTTAAACGGCTATAAAAACGCTCCAAACTATACCCCGCCGTTTTCTGCCGACGACATAAATAACGATGACAATATCCGTATTATTTCCAATAACCCCAAGCACGGAAATGCCCTAAAGCAAGACGGCTCCACTTTCATGGAGACAAAGGTTTACAACAAGAGCGGCTGGAGAGCACCCGCTTCAAATAATTATGCAAAAAACTGCAGCGCAATAGGTTACTTCTTTGCTAAGCAGCTGACAAATGCGACAAAAAACGAAATCCCGGTGGGCATTATTGACGTAAGCCTTGCGGCAACCGTTCTTGCGGCCTTTATGACTCCCGACGTTGCAGAAAAACTCGGTGTTGATAATTTCAATAAAGGACAGAACGCTTATATGGCAGACAGCATATTAGGCCTACAGCGCTCGCGTATAATGTATAATCAGTACCTGCACCCCTTTATGAACTGCTCCATAAGCGGAATTATCTGGTATCAGGGAGAAAGCGATGCAAAAGAGCCTTTGCAGTCAAGCTACGTAACTAATTTTATTACACTCATGGAAGCATACAGAAAAGAAATCAATCAGAACTTCCGTGACTACCCTATTTTTATAATGGAATTCCCTGCTTGCTTTGCCAACGCGGCAACGTACGGCTACATAGACTTCGGCGGAGTACGAGCTAATATGGGTACAATTCCTTCACAGCTCCCCAACTCACATTTTATCGTTACTTCTGACCTCTGGAAGGATAGCTCCTATGCAGATGCGGCTCACACCTATTGCAAGTGGGAAATGGCTACACGTGTTTTGGGAACCGTATTGCCGCTGTTCTACGGTGAATATGCTTCCTCAGCTGTTGATACCACTGCAGGACCCGTTTACGTAAGCAAAAAAGTAATTTCCGACACAGAAGCAGAGCTCAGCTTTGCTTACGCAGGAGAAGGTCTCAAAACCGCAGACGACAGCTATTGCAAGGGCTTTGAGGTAAGAACCTCATCAGGCTGGTTGCCTGCATCAGAAGTTACCCTGGACGGTTCTAAAGTCACGGTATCCCACACAGAAGCATTTAACGCAATCCGCTATCATGCAACAACACAGGAAACCTTCCCCGAAAACATTAACGTTTGTAACAGCGCAGGTATTCCCATGGCTGCATTTACGGTTTATCTTAATAAGTAAAACAAAACTATTTTTTCAATAAAAGAACTGCTTCGCAAGCTTAACACTAAGCCTTGCGAAGCAGTTCTTTTATGTATCTTTCTTTATCAAGCTTTACCCATTTCAACAACACGAGTAATAAATTCTTCCACTGCATTTTCTGCAGAAAGTTTTCCGCAAATGACACCCTTTTCAAAAAGGAGGAATTCATTTTTACCGCCTGCAAGCCCTATATCGGCATTTTTCGCTTCACCGGGACCGTTAACAGCGCAACCCATCACAGACACGTGCAAAGGCCTTTTAAATACGCCCTTAGCCTCAAGAGCCATAAGCTTTCTCTCAATTTCGGCAGCGGTATTTATCAAATCCACACAGCATCTGCCGCAGGTGGGACATGATACAAATTCTATCATCTTATTTCCGCCGAGCTCCAAGGACTGCAACAGCTTTCTGCCTACCCTTACTTCTTCAACAGGATCTCCCGTAAGAGAAACTCTTATGGTATCGCCTATGCCCATAGCAAGTATAGCACCTATTCCCGCACATGACTTTACGGTTCCGCCCCATACGGTTCCTGCCTCGGTAATACCGACGTGTAACGGATACGGCCTTTGTTTTGCCATAAGGCGATAAGCCTCAATGGTCATCGGTACGTTCGAAGATTTAAGAGATACCGCAATGTCGTTGAAATTCATTTCCTCCAAGATACGGATATGCCCCATGGCACTCTCGACAATTGCCTCTGCCGTAACACCGCCGTACTTTTCCAAAAGCTGTTTTTCAAGTGAACCACCGTTAATTCCGATTCGGATCGGGATGCGGTTTGCTTTGCACTTTTCGGTAACAACGCGGGTTTTCTCCTCGCTTCCGATATTGCCGGGATTGATACGAATCTTATCTGCGCCTCCGTCAACACACATCAGTGCAAGCTTATAATCAAAATGAATATCGCATACCAAAGGTATTGTGATTTTGCTTTTTATCTTTTCAATTGCTCTTGCAGCTTCTTCATCGGGAACCGCAACTCTGACGATATCACAGCCCTCGTCGGCAAGGCGCTTTATTTGTTCTGCAGTTTTCACCGCATCACGTGTGTCCGTAGTGGTCATAGACTGTACTGAAATTCTGCTGCCGCCTCCTATTTCAATACCGCCTACGTTAATCTTTCCGGTTTCATTTCTAAGGAAAATATCTTTTGCCATTTTTACAGCCCCCTTTGACTATAAAATGCTAAATCATGCTTTCGCCGTTAATAATTTTAATTATGTCTGCTCCCATTATAACCACAGCAAGCACTATCAATATTCCGAGACCAATCATCGATATGAGCCCCTGCTTTTCCGGCGATATCTTTTTGCCGCCTCTTAACAGCTCAATTACGATAAAGAGCAAGTGACAGCCATCAAGCCCGGGGAAAGGCATAAAATTAATAACACCGAGGTTAGCACTTATGAGCGCCGCCATATTTACAAGAGTCAACACCTTAAGTCCTACGGTTGCAGTATCGGTGGTTACAACGTCCTCAACGAGAGTAGTAAGTCCTACAGGACCTGAAACTGCCTCAAGTCCCACTCTTCCTGTGATAATCCAATACAGAGAAACGTAAACTGATTTCACCATCGAAACCATTTCGTTAAAGCCTCTGTGGATAAGCTTTACGGGATTAAAGGTTTTTTCATAGAAGAAATTTGAATTACCCAGAGAACCCACCAATGCAAGTTCAAGTGTCTCCTCGCCGTTTGATACGAGCTCTCCGCCTATCGTCTTCTTTACGTTACATACAGCATATTTATTATCGTGGCTCTTAATGGTATTTTCATAATAATATTCAACGTTTTTGCCGTTCTCATCCTTCACAATCGTATATGAATATGAATCGAGAGAATACCTTGCTTCTCCGTCCTCATTCTGAATCGTCTCGTATTCTGCATGCTTCTTTACGTCGAATTTTACCTTGCTGCCGTCAGCCTTTTTATATACGAGTGTATAATGTGAATCCATAATCTCTTCGCTCGGATTCTGATCCTGAATAGCGTACGCGGCAAGTGATTCATCGGTAACGGTAGCTGTCCTCATATCGTTAAGTGAATAAAGTCTGTCTCCCGCCTCCAAGCCTATGAAAGCCGCTGTCGATGAGGGATTTACATTTGCAAGCTCCGTAGTGCTGTAGCCGTTAAACATTATCACAACGATACAAAGAACAAGTGCCAGAATAATGTTCATCACGACACCTGCAGAAAAAATAATGGCACGTTTCCACCATTTTTGCATATTTAACGAATCGGGGCTTTCGGTCTTTCCTTCATCGTCTTCAAAGGCACAAAAGCCTCCCAAAGGCAAGCATCTTATGGAAAATACTGTTCCGGTCTTTTTACTCTTTCGCGAGAAAAGCTTTGGTCCCATAAAAATTGAAAACTCGGTAACCTTCACTTTAAAGATTCGCGCAGCTATAAAATGCCCCCATTCGTGTACTACGGTGAGCACACTTAAAATTGCGAGCATTACAAGAATACTTATTAAAATCGACATTTCTTCCTCCTGATTACAACGAAAGGCTCACTGCATCTTTTAGAACCTTGTCGTAAACCTCTTTACTGACCGCAAGAATATCCTCTGCGGAAGGTTTGATAATTGTTTTGTGCTTATCCATAGCACTTGAAACAACACGGCTGATGCCGTTAAAAGAAATTTTGCCCTTGAAGAACAAAGCAACGGCAGCTTCATTTGCCGCATTCATAACAGCAGGCAAAGTTCCGCCCGTTCTTCCCGCCTCATAGGCAAGAGCTAAGCACGGAAAGCGCTCTGTATCCGGAGCTTCAAAAGTCAGCGTACCTATCTTAGCCAGATCAAGCTGAGGAACACACGATTTCACTCGTGTCGGAAAAGTCAGTGCATACTGTATAGGTAGCTTCATGGAAGGCACACCGAGCTGAGCAATGACACTGTTATCATTGTATCTTACCATTGAATGAATTATGCTCTGAGGGTGTACAACCACGTCAATTTTGTCATACGGCATATCGTATAGCCACCTTGCCTCGATTACCTCAAGACCCTTGTTCATAAGGGAAGCACAATCTATGGTTATTTTTCCGCCCATATTCCACGTAGGATGCTTCAAAGCATCTGCCGCTGTCACTTTTTCAAGCTCGGAAGCAGGCATTTGTCTGAAAGGTCCTCCTGAGGCTGTAAGTATAATTTTATCAACCTCTTCCCGTTTTTCTCCTTGCAGGCATTGCAACACAGCGGAATGCTCACTGTCAACAGGAAGAATTCTTACACCGCGCTTTTGGGCGGCCTCCATAACAACCTCTCCTGCCGCAACAAGTGTTTCCTTGTTAGCCAAAGCAATTTCAGTACCTTTTTCAATAGCACAAAGAGTAGGTCTTATTCCTCGCATTCCCACAATCGCGGTGACAAGCACGTCCATTTCGGAAGCGGCAAGAGCACAGAGGCCTTCCTCTCCTACCAAGATTTCGGGATTAAGATCCTCCAATTCTTTTTTTAAGTAAGCAGCGCCCTCCTCCGTGTCAATACAAAGCAGCGGTACGTTAAATTCACGTGCTTGTTTTGCAAGCAATTCCGCATTGCTTCCTGCAGACAGCGCAACAACCTCAAAGGAATACTCCCCCGCGCCGTTTAATTCTTTTATGACCTCAAGTGTTTGAGTTCCGATAGATCCGGTAGAACCAATAATGCCTATCTTTCTCAATTATATTACCTCCGCAAACTTAAAATATTCTTAAAGAAAAGCGCCGTTATCTTAAGTACATCATAAAAAATCCGTAGTAATAGTAGACAACGGGAACTGCCAAAAGATATGCGTCAAAGCGATCCAATATACCGCCATGTCCCGGAATAATATTGCCGAAATCCTTGATACCGCAATAACGCTTTATGGCAGATGCACACAAATCGCCTATCTGTGTAACCGCACCTAATATAACTCCTACAATGATGTAGTGATATAACTGAAATTGCGGAAATCTTCCCAAAATATGTAACAAAAGACCGTATGCAGTGCACGTCAGAATACTTCCGCAAAATGCTGCAACACTTCCCGCAACAGTCTTATTCGGACTGACCTTGGGGATAAGTTTCTTTTTGCCGAATTTACATCCTATCACCAGTGCGGCGGTATCGCCTCCCACACAGCCTAAAATTGCCAAAATAATCATATAAGCGCCGGCTTCCAGATGTCTTAGCATTATAAAATACGAAAACAGGAAAACTATATACATAGACCCCATGATGGACAAAGAAGCATCTACGATATTATACTTCTCATGCTTTATTACAATGGCAGCCAACACATAAAAAATCATCAAAGTTAAAATGATTCCGAAAGCGTTGATTCCTTTAAGCCACGAAAAGCCGATAATACCCGGAACTGCTTTAGATGAAAACGGATATGCCGCAATAATAAGCAAAGATATAACGCCTGCCGCAATAACGGGAGAATGACCTTTCTTCTTAAAAGCAGAAAACAATTCGTACATGGCAACAGCAGCAAGCAAAAGTACCGCTATATCAAAAGCAATACCTCCGAAATAAATAAGAGCAAATGCCGCAACTGCTAAAATGACCGCTGAAATAATTCTGGTTTTCATATTAATACACCTCTCGGTTCTTTATAATAAAAGCATCGGTTAAGAAGCTCCAAAACGTCTTTTTCTTCCGCCGAAAGCGGTAATCGCCTTTTCAAGCTCTCGCTTGTCGAATTCGGGCCACAGCACGTCGGAAAAATAGAATTCCGAATATGCAAGCTGCCACAACAAAAAGTTGCTCACTCTCAGCTCCCCGCTCGTTCTTATTAACAAATCCGGATCAGGTATATCTGCCGTATAAATTGAAGACGAAACAGTAGCTTCATCAATGTCGTCGATACTTATTTTTCCTTCTGCCGCAGCTGAAGCGATTTTCTTTATTCCGCACACAAGCTCATCACGAGAACCGTAATTGATGGCTATATTTACAATAATCGTATCATTATCTGCAGTCGCCCGCTCTACACGGTTAATCTCTTCATTCAGCTCTTTTGAAAGACCGCTTCTGTTTCCAATGACACGGATTTTTATTTTGTCGCGATTCTCACCCAGTTCTTGCTCAAAATTACGCAAAAAACCTATAAGCATATCCATAAGAGCATCTACCTCTGCTTTTTCACGCTTCCAATTTTCGGTGGAAAAAGCATAAAAGGATACGTATTTGATACCCATTTCACCGCATGCAATAACGGTATTTTTAAAACATTCCGCACCCTTGCGGTGTCCTTGTACGACCGGAAGACCGTGTTTTCTTGCCCAACGACGATTTCCATCGGGTATAATAGCAATATGCAACGGAAGCGTTTGGGACTCATTAACCTTTCTTTTTGATGCCTTTTTCTTAAATAAAGCCATATGGCATATCCTTTCAAAAATCGATTGATATAATCATAAAGCATATTCGGTCGCAGAACGCCTTTGCAATGACATTACTGCGACCGATTTATAGTTAAAATCAAATTTCCATAAGTTCTTTTTCCTTACGAGCCACAAGTGAATCAACTTCATCTATGTGCTTATCAGTGAAGGTCTGTATGTCTTTTTCCGCAACTTTCTGATCATCCTCAGTAATTTCAGCCTTTTTCTTCAATGACTTAAAATATTCTACGGCATCGCGTCTTATAGCTCTGATTGCGACCTTGCAGTCTTCACCGTGCTTTTTAACCTGCTTGGTAAGTTCAACACGTCTTTCCTCGGTAAGTGCAGGGAAAATAAGCTTAATGGTTTTTCCGTCGTTATTAGGATTAATTCCAAGGTCAGACTTCTGAATTTCCTTTTCAACATCCTTTAATACTGTTGCATCCCATGGTGTGAAAACCAAAAGACGCGCCTCCGGAACTGTAATATTTCCAACCTGTGTAATGGGAGTAGGCGTTCCGTAGTAATCTACCGTTATTTTATTAAGAACGGAGGGGTTCGCTCTTCCGGCTCTTATTTCGGCAAGATTCTCCTTCAAAACACTGATACTCTTATCCATCTTATCGGTAAAGTTATTATAATCACTCTTATTAAACATATAAATCAGCTCCTAAAATTTTATGTAACCATTTTAACACAATCAAAATAAATTGTAAATAGTTATTCACTATCAGCTGATAATTGTACCTATCTTTTCACCGCAAACGGCTTTTACAAGATTCTCCGGCTCCTTAACGCCGAAAACGTGAATAGCGACCTTATTGTCCATACAAAGAGAGGTTGCGGTAGTATCCATAACGCCCAGACCCTTGTTCAAAACTTCCATATAAGAAATCTTTTCAAAGCGTTTTGCATCGGGATTAAGCTTCGGGTCACTGTCATAAACGGCATCTACGTTCTTTGCAAGAAGAATTACGTCAGCAGCTATTTCAACTGCACGAAGAGCTGCAGCTGTGTCCGTTGTAAAGAAAGGATTACCCGTTCCGCATCCGAATATCACTATACGACCCTTCTCCAGGTGACGTGTAGCCTTATTTCTTATATAAGGCTCTGCAATTTGACGCATTTCAATTGCAGTCTGAACTCTTACGTCAAGACCTTGCTTTTCAAGACCTGATGCAAGTGCCAGCGAGTTCATTACCGTTGCAAGCATTCCCATGTGGTCAGAACGAGTTCTGTCCATATTCGTATTTTTTGCACCGCGCCAAAAGTTTCCGCCGCCGACAACAACTGCAACCTCCACTCCCATATCACGGAGCTTTTTAATGTTAAGGCAGATATCGTCAATGGTCTTATCGTCAAGACCGGTCTTGTTATCTCCCGCAAGAGCTTCTCCGCTTACCTTTACCAAAACTCTTTTGTAAATAGGCTTCATAGTAATTCCCCGCTTTCTTATGATTAAATTTTTT
>JAZPZG010000067.1:0-38102 GCA_045544575.1 Clostridia bacterium | reverse complement strand
CCGTCCGTTACCGAGGTTATTCTTCCGTTTGTGTAAGTAATATCCATGTGGTTACTATAGGCATCCGTTATTTTTATAAGTCTGCCGCCCTCGTCAAAGCTATACGTTTCATCTCCGCTTGTAATCGTTCTTTTCTGCGGGTCATAAAGCATACCTTCACCGTTTACGTCCTCGTAAAGCTTGTAGTACTGACCGTCGCTTTCATTACAGCTTATTTCGGAGCTTTCCTTGAAATACGTCTCGCCACCGTTATCGCCTATAAATACGTAGCCGCTAACGTTCTCACCATCATAAATGAAATCTGCCGAAGTCATACTTTGCATTACGTTTAGCTTAAAACCGGTTCCTATCTTCATAGCACTAAAGTCTGCAGTATTAAGCTGCACGGCAGTATTTGAAGTGTATTGATAAGCCCCCAAAGCGCTGTTATATAAATGCTTTATCGTAACAGGCATTCTGTTTCCCGCCCAAGCAAAATCTTCTGTCTCAAGCATCAGGTTTCCGCACACAAGGTCAACGCTGCCTTGTCCGAAAGCTCCTATCTCATGTGTATCTGAATTGTGCGAAGTATTAATTCCATAGTTTGTTTCGTATGTGATTGCAAGCTGAGGAACATATTCAGCATTTCCCGACGCACCGCACAAAACGATTTCATCATGGCAAGGGGGATCTTCATTAAGCATCTTAACTAAAAAAGATACTGTGCCCGCATGCCCCTTGTTAGCTTCGTCGATAAGCTTTGTAATATCAAAGTCGTACGATATTTCAGACTCGTTCTCTCGCAACGAATTTCTTGCGATATCATAATCTCGCATATCTCCGATTATTTCGGGAGTACATTCTCCGCTTGTAATTACATTTGCCACTTTATACAGGGCTATTTTGGGATTACTTCCTGTCGTTCCTGACAATTGAAAGAGTTTTAGCACCGCTTTTTTAATGTTAGGATTTATAGGAAGTGTAGGCATATTAAAGCTTAAATACATGCGCCTTGCGCTGACGTTTCCATTCTCTGATATTCCCGTTCCTACTTTATGAGTACTTGCCTCGGTCATTTGTCCGTCTGTCCAGCTGTAAGTTGCTCCGCTGTTTGTTACGTTTACTTTCATAAATTTGTTTTCCATAAATAATTTCCTTTCACTTTATATTTTCATGCACCAATTCGGAATACGGCCGTCTTTTCCTCCTTGCTGCAGCCTGATGCTACAGGTTAATTTGGACGGGTATTGTCCGTGTTTAAAAAAATTTTTACTTCTTGCTTGAATATAAATTAAATGATAAAATTAACACAGTTGCAGATTGTTGTGAAAAGCAATAATCAAAACGTAATTTCCCGAAAGGAACGCACTCGTTATGTACAGAAAACTCTTTGCTTTTATCTTGACATTTGTAACACTTTTATGTTTTTCAGCTCTTACGGAGCAGACGAACGGAGCCTATTACGATTACCTTGCAGGCGACGTTACGGCAGACGGAAGCGTTAATATGGCAGACGTTGTTGCTTTGAGAAGATTTTTAATTAACTCTGAAATATATCCTTTACAGAATGAATCATCGGCAGAAGTCACGGGAGACGGAAGCATTAACATGGCAGACGTCGTTGCGTTGAGAAGATACCTCGTAAATTCTTCTGAATACCCGTTACACTCACACAGCTACGAAGAGACAATATATCACGCATCGTGTACAGAGGACGGCTATACCGAATACAGGTGCTCAGACTGCGGACATTCATATGTATGTGATTACATTACCGCTCCGGGACACATCAGAAGCGGTTGGACAGTTGTAAAAGAGCCGACGTACACAGAAAAAGGCACTGAACAAAACGTCTGTATTTTTTGCGGAGACACAATAAGCCGTGACATGGACAGACTCGTTATGACTGAGGAATACAAGCAGCAGGAGGTTCTTCGCATAGTAAATGAAGAGCGTGCAAAGGAAGGTCTTAAACCGCTCACTTATGCATATACGGCACAAGCCGCAGCAGACGTACGTGCCGCTGAAATAGTACAATCCTTCAGCCATACAAGACCGAACGGAACACGCTGCTTTACCGCACTTAACGAAGCCGGCGTTTCTTACCGCACAGCGGGAGAAAATATTGCTTACGGCTATTTCTCTCCCGAAGCAGTTATGACGGGCTGGATGAATTCAGAGGGACACCGGGCAAACATACTTAACGCAAGCTTCACTTCGATGGCAATAGGTGTTACAGGCAACTATTGGGTACAGTTTTTCCTCGGCTGATACCAAAGTCCTTATTGCAGACATTTCCGATTAGTGATAAAATCAAAGGCAGACAAATTCCCGAAAGGAGCGTGTGGGCTTGAATCCGTTATCTGATATTGAAAAACAAAGCGAGTGCTTTACCTCGCGTACAGAAATGCTTATCGGTAAAGACGGAGTAGACGTTCTTAAAGCCTCACACGTTGCCGTGTTCGGAATAGGCGGTGTAGGCGGGTTTACGGCAGAGGCTCTTGCACGAGCGGGAGTGGGCCGTCTTACACTTATAGACAGCGACACCGTATGTCATTCAAATCTCAACAGGCAGATAATTGCCGTAAAAGACACGGTGGGACGCTTTAAAACAGACGTAATGAAGGAGCGTATACTTTCAATCAACCCCGATGCGAGCGTTGAAGAAAAGCGCCTCTTCTTCGGTAATGAAACAGAAAGTGCCTTCAATTGGAGCGAAATTGATTATATTGCAGATGCGATAGATTGTGTCACCTCAAAGATTCTTCTTGCAGAGCTTGCGGAGAAGCACGGGATACCGATTATCAGCTGCATGGGAACAGGAAACAAGCTTGACCCTACACTCTTCAGAGTTACCGACATAAGCAAGACATCCGTTTGCCCTCTTGCGCGGGTCATGAGAACGGAGCTTCGAAAACGCGGAATAAAAAAGCTAAAGGCAGTCTGGTCTCCCGAAGAACCTGTGATAAAGGGCGGCAGAACGCCGGGGAGCATATCCTTCGTTCCCTCGGTTGCAGGTCTTATTATGGCAGGCGAAATCATTAAGGATATCACGTCAAAGACGATGCGATAATTTATTTACTTGAAAGGAAGCTTCACATGTATAAAAAACACAGTTTCAGCTTGTTGTGGCCCGATTACGAGGCAGGACGAAAGAAGGAAGAAGCCTCAAAATCCGGAGAGGGCAAGCTTTTTAATCAAGACCTCATGGAGCGTGACGTAAACGCCGCAATGATATTAGAGGGCATGGAAGTCCGAAACGATGCCAGAACTTATATATCTCAGCGCATTGCAGATATGCTGCAGGATGAAAACGTCATTTCATACAGACAAGCCATTATGAAGGATTTTATGCGCTATCCCGAAATAGAGCTTATATCAAACACCGAGCTTCAGCCCCTTACAATGCAGCTTGCGCGAATGGAAAAAACCAATATTTCCCACGATGATGAGGTTCGTAAAACCGCCTGGAGAATGGAGCTTCTCAAGGTATACGTACAGTGTGTAAAAATACTCGAAAAAATTTTTTGCAGCAACACCAGGAGCTTTGAATCAGAGGGCTTGCTTAAGTTCCGCGCCCTGATAAGTGAAATTACCGAGAACCCCGCTTTCAGCGAGCTTGTAGATCTTTTACCGAAGCTGAGCGACGATATAAAAACCGTACAAAGCGTCACAATAGGAATCAACCTTGACGACGAAATGAGGCCCTGCGAGGCGGTACTGCTTTCCGTACAGGAAAAGCCCCTCAAAAAGAGAGGACTCCTTTCAAACATTTTCGGAACAAAATCAAACGAAGAGCAGTATTACGGAATAGGTACGTTTTACTCCATAATGAAAGAGAACAGTGCGGGAACCTTGGATGCGGCAATAATGAGAGACCTCTCCCTGGTGATGAACGATACTTTCAGACATCTGCAGACCGCCTTGGCGAGATTTGAGCGTGTTGAGACCGCCTTCTTGTTTGAAATAATGCCTGAGCTGTCATTTTATATAGGAGGCTGCCATCTTGCCGAAAAACTGAGAAGCAGCGGACTTCCCGTATGTTTTCCCAAGGCACTGCCCGCTTCGGAGAGAAAATTCAAGGTAAGCGATATCTACGACGTAAGCTTTGCCGTAAAGGTTATCTCCGACACGGGAATATCAAAGCTTGATAATATTATCGTCACAAACGACGTTGTAATGGATGATACGGCGGGTCGAATTGCCATTCTTACCGGAGCAAACCAAGGCGGAAAAACCACCTTTACGAGAGCTCTCGGTCTTACGCAGCTTATGTTCCAGGCAGGTCTCCCCATTGCCGGCAGCGACGGTGAAATCAGCCCTGTCGATAATATTTTCACACACTTCCCGGAGCTTGAGAAAAACAATGTCAGCGAAGGACGTTTGGGAGAAGAATGTGTACGCCTTGAAACAATTCTCCCCAAGCTAAGCGAGCACAGTCTTATCCTCATGAACGAGTCTCTTTCAAGCACCAGCCATCAGGAATGTCTTTTTATTGCCACAGAAATAG
Source organism: Clostridia bacterium (assembly GCA_045544575.1). GTDB lineage: Bacteria > Bacillota > Clostridia > UBA1212 > UBA1212 > RGIG8523. The sequence goes on along the minus strand of JAZPZG010000067.1, from coordinate 33,613 downwards.
TCCGTTACATGCGTAAAGTAGGCTGCAGAGCGCTTTTTGCAACGCATATTCACGAATTGGCAGAAAACATACCTGAGCTCAACAAAGAAGACGGTCTAAGCAATATGATGAGTTTGGTAGCGGGAGTTGATGAAAGCTCCGAGCTTGAGGTTATGACTGAGGACGGAATAAAAAAATTCAAATCGGGAAACAAACGAACTTACAAAATTTTACCGCTTCCGCCGCAAGGACGAAGCTTTGCTCTTGACATTGCGAAGACTTACGGTATAAGCTTTGAACAGCTGCTTGAAAGCCATGAAAAACATAAAGAATTAACCCAAGAGGAATTAAAAACAGTAATATAAAAAAGGAGAGTTCAGAATTATGAAATACATAGTTATTTTAGGTGACGGAATGGCGGATTACCCGGTTGATGAGTTCGGAGGAAACACTCCCCTCACAGCGGCAAACAAGCCCTGTATTGACGGACTTGCAAAATACAGCGATATAGGCCTCGTAAAAACGGTACCCGACCACTTAAATCCTCCCGGAAGCGACATTGCCAATATGTCGGTTTTAGGCTACGACCCCGATGAATATTACACGGGACGCTCACCGTTAGAAGCCGTATCTATGGGAATTACCATGAAGGACAACGACCTTGCAATAAGATGTAACCTCGTCACGCTTTCCGAAGATGAGCCCGAATATGAAAATAAAACAATGATTGACTACAGCTCCGATGAAATTACCACCGAGGAATCACGCGAGCTTATGCTCTATATCAATGAAAAGCTCGGCAGCGAAGGAATGGTGTTCCACCCCGGAATAAGCTACAGACACTGCATAATTTACGATGTTTCGGGAAACGTTAAGCTTGGCTGTACCCCTCCGCACGATATTTCCGGTCGCAAAATCACCGAATATCTCCCTTCATCGGAGCAGGGCAAGTTTTTGCTTGACTACATGAAAAAGAGCTATGAGCTTCTTAATCATCACCCCATAAACGAAGCACGTAGGGCAAGAGGACTTAGACCTGCGAACTCAATTTGGCCTTGGGGAGAAGGACGCCGTCCCGGACTCAGTGACTTTGAAAAGAAGTTCGGTGTTAAAGGTGCAATAGTTTCAGCAGTAGACCTCGTAATGGGTCTGGGTATCTGCGCCAACATGGAAGTAATTAAGGTTCCGGGCGCTACGGGAAACATTCACACAAACTTCCCGGGAAAAGCAGCCGCTGCGCTTGACTACCTCAAAAACAGAGGCGATTTTGTATATATCCACATGGAAGCTCCCGACGAATGCGGACACCGTCACGAAATTGAGAACAAAAAACGCTCAATTGAAATGATCGACGAGCTTGTTGTAAAGCCTATTGTGGAAGAGCTTCAAGGCAAAGAGGATTTTAAAATTCTCGTAATGCCCGATCACCCGACTCCGCTTGCGCTCCGAACACATACGCACGATGCGGTTCCCTACATGATTTACGACAGCAGAAAGAATACAATTATCGACGATAATGCAAAATACGACGAGCCCTACGCAACGTCATTAAACAAATATGAGCCTGTAGGCCACAAGCTCATGAAAAAATTTATAGAAGATTAAAAACAAGGAGGTACATTATGAGTAATGCAGAAAATTCAATGATAGATCCCGTGGCTTTTTATAAGCTTTCATACGGGCTTTTCGTTTTGACGACACGTCTGGGAGAAAAAGACAACGGTTGTATTATTAACACCGCAATCCAGCTTACCGAAAAGCCTTACACAATTTCAATTTGCGTGAACAAAGCGAACCACACGCACGACATGATTATGCAAAGCAGAAAGTTCAATCTCTGCACAATTTCCGAGAAAGCTACTTTTGATATTTTCAAGCGCTTCGGCTTTGCAAGCGGAAGAGATACGGACAAATTCGCAGGTCTCACAAGCCCCGAGGCAATTCGCGGCATGAACGGAATAATGCTTCTTACACAGCAAGTGAACTCCTTCATCTCCGCAGAAGTCGAGACTGCAATTGATTGCGGAACGCATACACTTTTTATTGCAAAGGTTACCTGTTCCGGTGTATTCAACAACGACCGAAGTGCTACGTACCAATACTATTTCGACAATATAAAGCCGAAGCCTGCCGCTAAAGAACCTGCAAAAAAAGGCTTTGTATGCAAAATTTGCGGTTACATTTACGAGGGCGACGAGCTTCCGCCTGATTTTATATGCCCTACCTGCAAGCACGGAGTTGATGCTTTTGAGGAGCTGAAATAGTTTTTGCAATTCTCAAAGCCACTCACATATGACTTTATAAAGAACAGAGCATACCACCGTAACGTGATATGCTCTTAATTTTTTCTGATTTAAGTTTTTTAGCTTATATGTTTTATCCCAACAAACTGATAAATACACCTGCCGCAATGGAAGATCCTATAACACCCGCAACGTTGGGACCCATCGCATGCATAAGCAGATAGTTGTCAGGATTTTCTTCACGGCCTACCTTTTGAGCAATTCTTGCCGCCATAGGCACTGCAGAAACGCCGGCAGCACCGATAAGAGGATTGATCTTTCCCTTGGACAAAACGTACATGATTTTTCCGAAAAGCACGCCAAATGCCGTTGCCATTGAGAAAGCAACAACACCGAGAACCATTATGCCGATAGTCTGCAGTGACAAGAATCTTTCAGCTGTCGCCGTAGCTCCGACGGAAACACCGAGGAAAATAGTTACGATATTCATAAGCTCGTTTTGTGCAGTTTTACAAAGTCTTTCGCAAACACCGCTTTCCTTAATCAGATTTCCGAGCATAAGCATGCCGACCAAGGTAGCCGCAGACGGCAAAAGCAAAGATACAAAAACGGTAACTGCAATAGGAAAAATAATTTTTTCGGTTCTACTTACCACTCTTAGCTGACTCATTTTTACAGCACGTTCTTTCTTTGTAGTAAGCGCACGCATAATCGGGGGCTGGATAACAGGCACCAGTGCCATGTAAGAGTATGCCGCAATCGCAATGGCAGGAAGAAGCTCCGGCGCAAGCTTACTTGCAGTGTATATAGCAGTAGGTCCGTCCGCACCGCCTATAATGGCAACGGCAGCAGCTTCAAGCATGGAGAAGGAAATAATCCCGGCTTTATTAAGAAGTCTTGCTCCTACGTATGTTGCAAAGATACCTGTTTGTGCCGCAGCACCTAACAGCAAGCTTGAAGGATTTGCAATAAGAGGGCCGAAATCAGTCATACACCCTATCCCCAGGAATATCAGCGGCGGAAAGATTTCATACGCAACGCCCCTGTATAAATACCACAAAAGGCCGCCTTGATGTGCTCCCTCCATTATTTCATTACTTACAAGATTGGCAAGCGGCAAATTTGCAAGAAGCATACCGAAAGCGATCGGCAACAACAGCAAAGGCTCATATTTCTTGACAATCGCAAGATATAAAAGCACAAACGACAAAAGAAGCATAATAACGATCTTATAACCGCCGTCCAAAAACGTACCTATGATACGGCCTATACCGGAATCATTGTAAAGACCTATAAAAGCATTTATTAATCCCACAAAAACACAACCTTTCCGATAATCAGTCTCTGTTTAAAGAGCGTCCTACTCTTTTAAACGAGGTTACTTTAAAACGGGGAGCACTTTCGCCGCCCAAATATGCAGAAACTGCCGCGCTGATAACGGCAATCAATTCCTCTTCCGACACATCATCTGCCTTAGCCTCATTAACATCAGCAGACGGTAGCTCCTCAGCTTCTAAAGTAAGAACAATCTTATTCTTCTTTTTTGACTCAAAAAATCTGAAAATGCCCGAGATAGCATAGAGCAAACCAACTATCGCAGTCATTCCCGCAAAAACCACTATAAGGCCACCCAACACAACGTCTATGTCGGATATATCAGCCGCAAGATACATGAAATGCACCTCTCTTTCGTAAAATCAACCGTATTGAATGATACCACTTTTTAGCTTTGCAGTCAAACGAAATAATATTGATTTTCAGCGAAAATATGATATGATTAAAAGTGATTACACGTATGGAGGTCATACTGATGAGGCCCGACAGCAAGCTTCTTTCCCTTTTTAAGTTCGACTTTGCGATTTTTCTCGATGAAACCACGATAGAACCCATCGTCTCCGGACTTATAAATAATACGTACAAACTTTGTACAAAAAAAGGAAATTTTATTCTTCAGAAAATCAATACTAATATTTTCAAAGACCCCGTCACTCTTATGGAAAACATAAAATACGTTACGGAGCACATAAGAAGCAAGGCAGCAGCAGAAGGTGCAGACATTGCCCGCTGTACGCTTGAAATCGTTAAATCAAAGGACGGTGCACTGTTTTGTAAGAGTGATGACGGTGCCTGTTGGAGATGCTACAAATACATAGAAAACTCCGTAGGTCTTGACACATTGGAAGGAGATGCCTATCACAGCTTGGAGCTTGCAGGAAGCGCGCTTGGAAAATTTCAGCAGATGCTTATGGATTTTGATGCTTCAAGACTTGTCGAAACCATTCCCTCCTTTCATGACACAAAAAACCGTTTTAAGAATCTTGAAACGGCTATTGCTCTCAATTTATCGGGAAGAAAAGAACAAGCTCTCACTGAAATTGAATTTGCCCTGCAAAGGAAAAACTTCTGCGGAACGATTCTTGATGAAATTGAAAAAGGAAGTATTCCCCTCAGAGTTACTCATAACGATACCAAACTGAGTAATATTCTGGCAGATGCGAATAGCGGCGAGGTTTTATGCTTTATCGATCTTGATACCGTAATGCCCGGAAGTGCACTCTACGATTTCGGAGATGCCCTGAGAAGCGGAGCCGCAAGCGGTGCGGAGGACGAGCCGGATCTTGATAAAATCTATTTTGTAGACGAAGCCTTCGAAGCATTTTGCAGAGGCTATCTCTCCTCGGCTGAAAGCTTTCTTACGGAAAAAGAAATCGAACTTCTTCCGGAGTCGGTTATAATGATGACGTTTGAATGCGGAATTCGCTTTTTGAGTGATTTTCTCGACGGAGACACATATTTCTCCACAAAATATCCTGAGCATAATCTAGTAAGAGCACGCACACAGTTTAAGCTTGTTGAGGATATGGAAAGAAAGCTTAAACGCACAAAAGAAACAGTAAAAAATCTAAGGAGGAACTGAAATGCACAGAATTTTAGAGCTTATCGAAAAGCACAGCGATATAACCGATGACGAAATTGCAATAATGCTCGGACTTGATAAAGAGTCTGTTTCCGCTGCCGTTGAGCAGTTTAAAAAAGAGGGCGTTATTGTCGGAAAAAAAACAGTCATCAATTGGCACAAGACAGAAAGAGACTTTGTTACTGCCTTTATAGAGCTTAAGGTTACTCCTCAGCAGGGTAAAGGCTTTGACGAAATCGCAGAGACTCTCTATCAATACGAGCAAGTTCGCTCAGTATATCTCATGTCGGGAGCCTACGATTTAGCGCTTATTATAGAAGGTAAAAACCTCACCGAGGTCGCGCTTTTTGTTGCAGAAAAGCTTTCTCCCATGGATACGGTAATAAGCACTGCCACTCACTTTGTGCTGAAAAAATATAAAGAAGACGGACTCTACATAGAGTCTCCCTCAAAAAAGGACGAAAGACAGGTGCTTGGAGTTTGAGTTTTATACCATCAAAGGCAATTAACCCAACAGTTGCAGCTATGCCGCCGTCAGGAATCAGAAAGCTTTTTGATATCGCCGCTACGATGAAGGACGTTGTTTCACTCGGAATCGGCGAGCCTGATTTCATTACGCCTTGGCACATCAGAAATGCCGGTATTGCTTCACTTGAACACGGACAAACGCAATATACAGCAAACGCAGGTCTTGCAACTCTGAAAAGTGAAATTTCAACCTACATGCACCGCCGTTTTAATTTAAACTACGACAGTGTCTCACAGGTTCTTGTGACGGTCGGCGGCAGCGAAGCAATCGACCTCTGTATAAGATCGCTTGTAACGGCGGGAGATGAAGTTATAATTCCCGTTCCCAGCTTTGTGTGCTACGGCCCTATTGTAAGTCTGGCAGGCGGTACCCCCGTATACGTGGAATTAAGGGAAGAAGACCGCTTCAGGCTCACACCCGAGCTTCTCAAGGCTGCCATCACCGAAAAGACCAAGCTTCTGATTTTGCCGTTTCCTAATAATCCCACAGGCGCTGTAATGGAAAAAGGCGACCTTGAAAAAATTGCAGAAATCTTGCGTAATACAGATATCGCAGTTCTTTCGGATGAAATTTATGCAGAGCTTACCTACGGCGAAACGAGACACGTCTCTATTGCCGAGATTGAAGGCATGTACGACAGAACGGTTATTGTAAGCGGTTTTTCAAAATGCTACTCAATGACCGGTTGGAGACTCGGCTACGCATGCGGACACCCCGACATTATAAAGCCTATGCTGAAGGTACACCAATACGCAGTAATGTGCGCTCCCACTACCAGCCAATATGCGGCAATAGAAGCGCTACGCAACGGCGACGAGGATATCGAGGCAATGAAAAAAGAGTATAATTACCGCAGAAGATTCATTGTAAACGGATTCAACGAGCTTGGAATGGACTGCTTTGAGCCTTTGGGAGCGTTTTATTGCTTCCCTTCCATAAAGGGAGTAAAAACAAATCTTGAAGAAAAGTACGGAAAAGAAATAAACTCCGAAGATTTTTGTCAGCTTCTTTTGGAAAATGCTCACGTAGCACTCGTACCCGGAACAGCATTCGGAGCTTGCGGCGAGGGATTTTTGAGAGTTTCATACGCATATTCAATTGAACACATACGCGAAGCATTGAAGCGCATTAAGACATTTTTAGAAAACTGAAAACACATAATTTTAAGCACGTAAAAACACCCCTGCGAGGATTCTCGCAGGGGTGTCACTGTTTACAAAATCGTATTATCTTAATAATTATTTACGACGCTTGCTGAGCAAGAGAGCCGCAGCCATAACAACGATTGAAGCAACGCTTCCTCCGATTACACTTCCGCAACCGCCCTTATCGTCATCACCGAGGTCTGCAACAGCAGTAGGTGCAGTAGTAGCACTTGTCTGTCCGCCGGGAACCTTGGTAGCCTCGTCATTATAATCGTTACCGTCAGCAGTAACCTCAGGTGCATTGGTCACATCGGCCTCTGCAGTAGCTTCAGCTGTAGCCTCTGCTGTAGCCTCCTCAGTTGCCTCGGCAGTAGCCTCCTCTGTAGCAGGTACATCGGTTGCAGGAACTTCTGTTGCAGGAACTTCTGTTGCGGGAACTTCCGTTGCAGGAGCTTCTGTTACAACAGGTGCATCTCCGCTGTCTGCCGCAATGTATGCATCTGCATCAGCCTTAGTTGCGAAAATACCTACCCAAGCCACGTCACAAACAGAACCGTTGCAGTTAACGGGGTCAAGGCGGAACCAACCTACTTCAGCGCCTCTCCAAAAAGCATTAGCAGATCCGTCAAGTACTACGTACTGCCAATCAGAAGTTTTCTGGGGAGCTGCACTCAAGGCTCCAACCTCTCCGGGCTTTGAAAGATCTCCGATACAAAGGATCTCAGTTATATTATTATTATTCACGCTGTCTGCATCAAGTCTGAGTTTTACAACAACAAACTTACCGACGTCACAGTTTACGCGCTGAACGTCATCTCCGAGGAAAGGCTCGGGACGCATACCGAAGAAAAGATTTCCGTCTCCTGCAGTATTGTCAATAAACGTTACGTACTCATCCTCCTGGAAAGCCTCACTGGGCGCCATAGCATTTCCGCCGTCTGCAAAATCCCAGAACCAAACGGGTTCTGCAGCAAAAGAAGACACGATGCCCATGGATGCAATTACAGCAACAGCCATGATAAGTGCAAATATCTTTTTCATAATTTAATTACCTCCTGTATCACATTTAAGTGACAAATTACATTTTACTTAGTATAATCCATTAAAACCTGCAAGTCAACAATGTTTTACAAGTACACGAAGCTTTACAGTTCAAAAATTTCGTTGCAACCATGTAAAAAAACTACTATAATGATTTCGGAGGGATTTGTATGCTAAAAGGAAAAACCGTTTTGCTGGGCGTTACCGGCAGTATTGCAGCATATAAGACGGCATCGCTTGCAAGCGCACTAAAAAAGCTGCATGCCGACGTTCACGTCATTATGACTGAGAATGCAACGAATTTTATTAACCCGATTACTTTCGAAACACTTACGGGAAACAAGTGTATCACAGATACCTTTGACCGAAATTTTGAATTTCAGGTAGAGCACGTTTCTCTTGCAAAAAAGGCAGATGCGGTAATGATCGCTCCCGCAAGCGCAAACGTTATCGGAAAAATCGCGCACGGCATAGCAGACGATATGCTTACCACCACGGTAATGGCATGTAAATGTCGTGTAATGCTCTCTCCCGCCATGAACACCAATATGTACGAAAATCCCATTGTTCAGAACAACCTGAACATTTTAAGCGGTTACGGGTACGAAATCATTTCTCCCGACAACGGTTACTTAGCGTGCGGCGATACCGGAGCTGGAAAAATGCCCGAGCCTGAAATACTTATCCAATATATCTTACGAGAGCTGGCTCATGAAAAAGACCTCGCAGGAAAAAAGGTTCTCGTAACGGCAGGTCCTACGCAGGAGTCTCTTGACCCTGTCCGCTATATCACAAACCACTCTTCCGGAAAAATGGGCTATGCTTTAGCTCGTGCAGCAATGCTAAGAGGTGCCGACGTTACTTTGGTTACGGGAAAAACGGCTCTCACTCCTCCGCCGTTTGTAAAAACCATAAACGTCACCACTGCGAAAGAAATGTTTGACGCCGTAACATCCGTCAGCCAGGAACAAGACGTTATTATAAAAGCGGCTGCGGTGGCAGACTACAGGCCCGCCTCCGTCTCTGATGAAAAAATCAAAAAGAGCGCCGACGGAATTATGAGTATTCCGCTTGAGCCTACCGACGACATATTGAAATATTTGGGAGAGCACAAACCACAAGGACAGTTTTTGTGCGGTTTCTCAATGGAAACGCAGAATATGCTTGAAAATTCAAAAGCAAAGCTCGTGAAGAAGAATCTCGATATGATTGCCGCGAATAATCTTAAAGTTCGGGGCGCCGGCTTTGAAACCGACACAAACGTCATCACACTCATAACTCCCGACAGCGTAACGGAGCTTGAATTAATGAGCAAGGACGATGCAGCACTTGCAATTCTCGATAAAATAGTTTATTATCTTAGCAGATAACAAAGTCGTGTACTTTTATGCGGCTTTGTTCCATCACCGTATTGTATCCGAAGCACGGAGCGATAACAAGGAGGAATTTAAAATGAATAACACTATGCAAAAAAAAGACACAAAATGGCTTGTTTCCGTAGCACTTATGATTGCGATTGTCGTAGTCTTGGCAAACACGCCTCTGGGAATGATTCAGCTTCCCGTAATTAAGGCAACCACCGTACATATTCCCGTAATTATCGGCGCAATCGTATTGGGACCTCTAGCAGGAGCCATTCTCGGTGCGGCTTTCGGTATATGCTCTCTTATCAGCAATACCTTTGCACCTACTCTTCTCTCTTTTGCTTTTTCACCGTTTGCGACCACCACGGGCTTTGTCGGCGCAATCAGCGCAGTCTGGGTCTCCGTAGGATGCCGAATCCTTATGGGTGTCGCGGCAGGCTGGCTTTGGCTTGGACTGAAAAAGCTTATTTTAACGCATATTAATAAAAAGGCCGGCTCTGAAGTGACAGAAGCTGTGCTTCTTGCTGTTTGCGGCTTTATTTCTTCCATGTTTAACACTATTTTCGTAATGGGCAGCATATACGTTTTATTTGCTCAGCAATATGCCGAAGTGAAAAACGTTGTTGTGGATGCCGTTTTCGGACTTATCATGGGAACGGTTACAGCTTCCGGAATTCCCGAGGCTATTGCTGCGAGTATCCTTGTTGCCGTTATCGGTAAGGTTCTCATTAAAGTATACCGCCGCTGATTTATTGACTATCATCTTTTAGAGAAAGGAATTCGTGAGTTAAATGATTCTGGCGATTGACATAGGTAATACTAACATCGTTATAGGCGCCATTGACAGTAAAAAAACTTATTTTACGGAACGCCTTTCCACGGTCAGGACAAAAACAGAGCTTGAATACGCTGTTGATATAAAAACGGTACTTGATATTTACGGAGTAAGTGCGGCTTCAATTGAAGGCTGTATTATTTCCTCCGTGGTTCCCCAAATTACGGGAGCCGCCAAGCTCGCAGCAGAAAAAATATTAAAGAAAAACGTGATGGTGTTAGGTCCCGGAATTAAAACGGGACTTAACATTCTCACAGACCACCCGGCACAGCTTGGTGCGGATTTGGTGGCAGATGCCGTTGCCGCCATTGCGGAATACACAGCTCCGCTCATTGTTATTGATATGGGAACCGCTACTACTGCATCGGTAATTGATGCTCAGAAGCACTATATCGGCGGAATGATTTTACCGGGTGTCGGAGTTTCCCTTGATGCACTTACGTCCCGTGCCTCACAGCTCAGCGGAATCAGTATAGATGCTCCCAAAAAGGTAATCGGAAAAAATACCATCGACTGTATGAAGAGCGGTATTCTTTACAGCAGTGCAGGTGCTATGGACGGTATTATAGACCGAATTGAAGAAGAGCTCGGAGAAAAAACCACTGTTGTTGCAACCGGCGGTCTTGCAAAGAAAATAATCCCGTATTGCAAGCGTGATATTATTATCGATGATGACCTTCTGTTAAAGGGACTTTATATCATCTACGAAAAAAACAAGGATAATATTATAAAATGAAAAAAATTATCGAAATTAAAAATCTGTATAAATCATTCGGCGATATTAAAGCCGTGCAAAACCTCAGCTTCTGCGTAAAAGAAGGTGAGCTTTTTGCTTTTTTAGGACTGAACGGAGCGGGAAAAAGCACCACCATTTCCATAATTTGCGGTCAGCTTTCAAAGGATTCGGGTACCGTTATCGTGGGCGGCTCCGACCTCGACCGCAGTGCTGATTCAATAAAGAACGAAATCGGTGTTGTATTCCAAAATTCGGTACTTGATATGCCGCTTACCGCAAAAGAAAATTTGGAAAGCCGTGCAGCTCTTTACGGTATTACGGGAAAGGCATTCAAAGCCCGCTTAGAAGAGCTGTGTTCACTTTTAGAGCTCAAGCCCTTGCTTAACCGTACAGTAGGAAAGCTTTCGGGAGGACAACGTCGCAGAATAGATATTGCGCGTGCGCTGCTTAATGACCCCAAAATTCTTATTCTTGATGAGCCCACCACAGGTCTTGACCCTCAGACACGAAAGCTTTTATGGGACGTTGTGATGAAGCTCAGAAAAGAAAAAGGCATGACCGTTTTTCTGACAACACACTATATGGAAGAAGCCGCTGATGCAGACTACGTTGTAATTCTCGACAGCGGAAAAATTGCAGCTGAGGGAACCCCCTTAGAGCTCAAAAATACATATACAGGCGACTTTATAACCATCTACGGTTCAGACGAAGCATCAATAAAGCTTCTCAACGCTTCTTACGAGCAGCCTACCGAAAACGTTTTCCGTATATCGGTCCCGAACACTGCTGCCGCGACAGAGCTTATCGTGAATCATCCCGAAGTATTTAACGATTATGAAATTACAAAAGGGAAAATGGATGACGTATTTCTTGCCGTAACAGGCAAATCACTTGCCGAAAACAAAGGAGTTGAAATCAATGCCAAAGAAAAATAAATCAAGTGACACTGCGGCATTGACCGCACTCATAAAGCGCAATACCAAGCTTTTTTTCAAGGACAAGGGTATGTTTTTTACGTCTTTGGTAACCCCCTTGATTTTGCTTGTTCTCTATGCAACATTTCTTTCAAACGTTTACAAGGACAGCTTTCTTACTGCCATTGAGGAAGCATCAAAAGCCGCAGGCTTTACCTTTGCGGTTTCCGATAAGCTTTTAGACGGATGTGTAGGCGGACAGCTCTTTTCTTCTCTGCTCGCCGTATGCTGTGTTACCGTCTCTTTTTGCTCCAACCTGCTCATGGTACAGGATAAGGTGACGGGAAGCAGAAAAGACCTTACCATAACTCCCGTAAAGAGCTCGGTTCTTGCGTTTGGATATTATATTGCCACAACGTTCGTTACGATGATTATCTGTCTGCTTGCGACAGGTGCTTGTTTAATATATATTGCAAACGTTGGGTGGTACCTTTCCGCTTCAGACGTTCTCTTTATCCTACTCGACGTGTTCCTGTTGGTAACGTTCGGAACGGCACTCTCGAGTATAATTAATTTCTTCCTTTCGACGCAGGGGCAAATTTCCGCAGTAGGCACAATTATCAGCGCAGGCTACGGATTTATTTGCGGAGCATATATGCCGATATCGCAATTCAGCGAGGGATTGCAAAAGGTTATTTCTTTTCTTCCCGGCACTTACGGTACTTCTCTGCTTCGTAACCACACCATGAACGGCGTGTTTGAGGAAATGCTTGACGAAGGTCTTCCCGAAGCTCTTGTGGAAGGAATGAAAGACACTGTAGACTGTAACGTTTATTTCTTCGGCGACAAGGTAACCGTCGGCACTATGTACACGGTTTTAGGTTCTACGGTTGTCATTCTTATCGTTGCATATATTCTGATTAACGTTTTTGCGGCAAAGAAAAGCAATATGAGATAAAATTCCGCAGGCTGACATAATACCACCCACAGCCCAATAAACCGCAATCAGACGATTTGTTGTTCCGTATATTTCAAGAACTCCCTGAAACATACATCCAACCGTGAGTGTTGCAATACCCGATGCATATAAATTTTTTGAAATTCTTTTAGGGGAGTCATACCCTTTAAAAGCAAAAATGGTAAATGGCAAGCCCCCTCCCACAAGAGGCAACGCAAAAGCATAAATCATAAAGTATGAATATACACCATGGCTGAAACACTCGTATATTGCACCAAACAACGCACACACGACAGCCGATACTAAATATATTATCCCCGTTTTTAAATTTTCGTTTATATTATGTTTTTTATCAATATCCGATATATACAATGTCACTCACCTGCCTCTCGCTGATTTTTTTGCCGTTTGTGGTAGGATTGTTTACTACCTCACCGTTAAAATACATTGTAGACGAGCCGCCGCCATCCAAATTGTAGGCGGTTTTCACACCGAGAGACTTCATATATTCCGCAAGCCGGCAAAGCGATAATCCCTCACTTGCCGAGGTTCTGCCGTCTGAAACCACAAAAATATAATGCAATTCGTCAATAATACCAACGGCGGTTCTGGGATTGCTCTCCATCGCCTTTCCCACCTCGTCAGTCTCTGTGACGGCAACACTGCCGTTTTCCACAAGCGCAGGGCCAAAAGAAAGCACGTGCATTGCGCCGTCCTTTAAAAGACTTTCAGCAGAAACATCGCTCTCTTTTACTATACGAAAAGAACCATCCTTCATTATCGCCAATGCTTCTCCGTCCCTGCGGGGCTCTTCGCGGTAAATCACTCCGTTCCTTATGACGTAGCCGCTTTCTCTGCTGCCGTAAAAATCTCCGTTAATTGCCAAAACAGCACCAACGTCTTGTGAAATCTCCGACGTTTTTTCTTTAACGTTTTTTCCGTAAGATCCCTTGGCAAATGCAGTCTTTAAATACTTTGCATCCGAAACAATTATATCCGCAACGTAAACAGCAGTATTACAAAACCGTTCTTCCGTAACAGTAATACTGATATTTTCGTCCTTATATGAATTTTTATTTATGATACTTTCCGTAACATTCTGATTTCCGCCTTGGACAGACTCTCCCGAAATGGGTTTCTCCGCCAAATACACCTTTGAAATCACAAAGGTATCCAGTGCAACGTACACGGTAAACGCAATGAGCAGCAACGAGTATACAACCGCCCAAACAACGCTTCTTTTTTCTTTCATATCACACCCCATAAGCCATTATAAAAAAACCTTACAAACAGAGTGTACATAAAAAAGCTCAAAAAATGCTGAAAATTACAAAACAATATTTTATTCTACAAAAGCGCAGATATTTTTCTCCCTGTCCCAAAAATAATGTCTTTGCTGTGACGTCCTTTCAAATTCAGTTTTTATACCGGTATCCTTTTAACTATACCGATTCGGTCGTATGCACCCGCACGATATAGGCAAAGCTCATTAAACTCTCGTATAAAAGTTACCATGTCGGTCGGCAAAGTTGCCTCTGCCTGCTGCTTTAATTTCTCCATGGACTGCGGCAAATCATCCGGTTTAAAATGCGGCTTATAAAACGCCCAGGCAATTGAACCTGCTATTGCCGCAAGCGTATCACTGTCACCGCCGATTGAAACCGCATTACGGATAGCATCCTCGTAGTTTTCGGATTCAAGGAAAGCAGTTATCGCCTGCGGAACAGTATCATGGCAGGTTTCATTAAAATAATAATGCGGACGTATTTCATCCAAAGTTTCCCTTAGCTCATAAAAATTCGACTCAATATACGCTCTTATCTCATCCTTTGTTTTACCGGTCTTTGCCATAAAGATTGCTGCGGCAGTTGCCTGCGCTCCCTTAATTCCCTCAGGGTGGTTATGCGTTACTTCTGCAGATGCCTTGGCAAGTTCCAGTGCCTCCTCCAAGGCTACCGCAATCAACCCGCAAGGCGACACTCTCATAGCAGAACCGTTTCCAAAACTGTTGTATGGGTGCGGATTTGCTTCAACAATCCACCGAGAAAACATGCCGCCGTATCCGGCGCAAGGATAACGTCTGCCGTACTCTTGCATACGCTTAATCACCGCATCCTTAAAAGATATTTGATTTTCCCTTGCGTCCACCAGGGCCTTTGCAACGGCAACAGTCATTATGCTGTCATCCGTATACGTGCTTTTCTTTGAAAAAAGAGGAAACTCCTTTGTTTTAATGTTGTTAAATTCGTACACCGAACCTACGATATCGCCTATAATTGCTCCATACATAAAAATCACCTCATATTTTTTATACTTTTTTGTGGTTACAAGTATATTATAGGCTTAATACCCTGCTGTTTGGTCGCATTAAAAGCGACATATTTTATTATAGGTCATTGCAAGAATGCCTACGTTTCGCCCCATGTATTTGACCCGCACGGAAGGCAAACCTAAATGCAGATTATTTTTGCTCATTAATTACCTCATGTATAGACTTATACGGTACTTCCGCAAATATCGTTTTAACATCTCCTGTTACGTCCGGTGTCATCGCTATTTTGGTCAATGACAGCAAGCTGATATTGCCGGTCCCTCAAATATTTTAATTGAACAATAACTTATAGTTATAACTAATATATTAACACTTTTTAAGTTTTTAATGTATTTTGGTTAATATTTTAACTATTTTATCCGTTTAAGTAAAAGCACCATTATAAAAGCCCACACCCTAATGCGGTGTAGGCTTTATTTTTACCCTGCCTCTGCAAGCATATTTTCAATTAATATTCCGTAGCCTCTCGTCGGGTCGTTTACGAGTACGTGGGTAACCGCTCCTACCAGCTCACCGTCTTGAACAATCGGGCTGCCCGAGAGTCCTTGGACAATGCCTCCCGTTATTTTTAGAAGCTCCTCGTCGGAAACGTGCAACGCAATCCCTTTGTTGCCCTTTTCATCGATGTTCACACTGTCGATATATACCTTGTACTCCTTGGGACCGTTCTCGTCCACGGTGCTTATCATATATGCCGCGCCTTTATGGACGGATTTATCGGCATCCACACTTATTTCACGTCCTCCGACAAGGCGCTCCGCTTCACTGTTCAGAGTGCCGTATATCCCGTTTTCAGAGTTTTCGGATATTTTACCCAGACTGCCGCAATCCTCTCTGAAATAGCCTTTAAGCTCGCCCGGATATCCTGAGCAGCCCTTTCTGACTCCCGATATTATCGCCGAGTACGCATCTCCGTCCTCCGCAGGAAACAGGTCGTGAGTGGAAGAATCGCTTATTCCGTGACCAAGTGCTCCGAAGAAACCGCTCTCTTTGTCGTAAAAGGTAAGAGTTCCTATACCTGCACTGCAATCCTTTACCCAAACACCTATCTTAAACTCACCCGTCTCAAAATCCCTTATGGGCTTGACCGTAAGGGTTAATGTTTCTTCTCCTCGTTTTAGAAGGAGCGAGCAATCACTTCCGCCGCAAGATTTGAGAACCGAAGCCAAATCGTCCGCACATTCGAGCTTCTTGCCGCCCAATTCCAAAAGGCGGTCACCAATCATAACGCCGGCATTTTTTGCGGGGTTAATATACTCTTCCCCTTCGGAAAGAAAAGCCTTATATCCCGTAACCATAAGTCCGCAGGCTTGAAGACGCATGCCTATGGGTGTTCCGCAAACATAAACACTTTCAGGAAAATTTATGCCTGTCTCTTTTTTTGATACTGAGGCAGCATTACCGCTAAGAGGCGCTGTAAAAAACAGGCCGATTGCTAATACATACGAAAAAATTTTATTTATCCCGTTTTTTCTGCACATTACATAACCTCCCGTTGTTTTTATCCCCAAAAAACATGGAAGCGGCGCGTACCTTTGCAAGTCCGCGCCGCGTCTTTAGGTCGCATTATGTAGTTTGTTCAAATCGAGACCGACTATTCTGTAAGTTACTGTAACCTTTTTATGAGTTCTTCGGCATGACGGAAAGTAACCTCTGAATAATCTCCGCCGTCAAGAAGCCTGCTGACTTCTCGGATTTTTTCTTCCTCATTCAGAAGCTTTGCAGCTGTCGTTACGCTTTCGCCGTTGTACGTTTTGTTTACAAAAATATTACAGTCTGCAATTGCGGCAATCTGTGCAAGATGTGAAACACAAATAACCTGATGTGCTCTTGCTATGTTTTTAAACTTTTCAGCCACCTTGGTTGCGGCAAATCCGCTTATTCCCGTATCGATTTCATCAAATATAAGGACGGGTATTTCATCAATATCTGCAAGCACGGATTTTATGGCAAGCATTATTCTGGAAAGCTCTCCGCCCGAAGCAATTTTAGCAAGAGGCTTTTGCGGCTCTCCCGGATTGGTAGATATCAAAAATTCGACACGGTCAAGTCCGTTTTTGGTAAATTCCCTTTCAGTATCATAATCAAGGCTGACTTTAAATCTGACCTTGTCCATCTCCATATCCGCAAGCTCTCGGTGTATGCCGTCTTCAAGCTTAAGCATTGCCTCTGCTCTTAAAACATGAAGCTGTGCCGCCAAAGCCTTCATTTCGTCTTTTACGGCGTTTTTGCGTTTCGTGAGCTCGTTACATCTGAGTTCTCCCGATTCGAGAATTTCAAGCCTTTCAGCCGCTTTTTCTGCGAATTCCGTGATTTCTTCAATTGTATTTCCGTATTTTCTCTTTAAACGATAAATTTCATCAAGTCGTTTGTCTGTTTCGGCAATTTCCTGCGGGTCATACAAAGCTTCTTCTTTTTCATTGCGAATTTCAGTTGATGCATCGTCTAAAATCCACATTGCTTCATTTATTTTTGACAAAATTTCAGAATATGATTCTTTATATTTTGAAATGCCTTCTATTTCTGATGCAATATTACCCAGAGTACTGATTATGCCCTTGTCGGAGTCATAACCGCCCTCTCCCGAAAGCGCAGAATATGCACGGCAAAGCGTTTCAATAATCTTTTCCGCATTTGAAAGAACAAGGCGCCTGTTTTCAAGCTCTTCGTCTTCTCCGTTCTTCAGCCCCGCACTTTCAATCTCCTCCGTTTGAAAACGAAGCAGTTCAATCGTTTCCGCTCTCTTTTGAGGATCACCTTCAAGCTCTTCCAAGCTCTCCTCAATACTTCTCAGTTCAGCGTATTTCTCGGAAAATCTTCCCTTGATATAAAGCATTTCATCGCCTGCAAAGAGGTCAAGCATTCCAAGGTGAGTAGACGGGCTGAGCAAGGAATGATTATCATGCTGACCGTGAACGTCAACGAGACATTCACCGATTTTTCGCAGCATTGAAAGCGTAACAAGCTGACCGTTCACACGGCAAGTATTTTTTCCTGCACACGTGTACTCGCGAAACAGTATAAGCGTTCCGTCCTCCTCAGCTTCGATTCCAAGCTCTTCAAGAATATCGGAAACAGCGGAACTTTCCGTACAGAAAAGTCCCTGAACAGAAGCGCTTTCACAGCCTCTGCGGATATTCTCCCTTGAAACACGTTCACCCAAAAGGCAACAAATTGAATCTATTATTATAGACTTTCCCGCTCCCGTTTCACCGGTTAAGCAATTCATGCCCTCGCCGAAGTTCACGGTAAGAGTATCTATAATAGCAGTATTTTTTATTGTAAGAGACATCAACATATCATTCAATCTCCCTCGTATCACCGCGGTTAAAAAGCTTTGCGGCTACCGTTGTATAAAAATTCGGCGGATCGATTCTTATGATTCGCACCCTACGGTCAGTTTCCTCGCAGACAACGGTTTCCCCTTGCTCCAGCTCGCGACTTATATGACCGTCCAAAATAACACTCATTTGCTTTGATTTGCCCACGGGCTGAATTTTGACAGTACTCTCAGGCCTTACAACAATAGTTCTGCTTCCCATAGAATATGAGGAAACGGGTGTTATAAGTACAACGTCATTGCCCGGTTCAATAATGGGCCCGCCTGCGGAAAGAGAATACGCTGTAGAACCTGTCTGTGTAGCAACAATAATGCCGTCACAGGGGTACGTATCAACGGTTATATCGTTAATAAAGAGTTTTAAATAAGCAATATTCGTTAAGCAATTTCTGGAAAGCACGCAGTCATTAAGGGCATATCCCAGAAAATGACTTTTATCATCGGACAAAACACTTACCGACAGAACACGTCTCTCTTCTATTTTAAAGTCTCCGCACGCAATTCTTCTGACAGTGTCGTCAATGTGATTTTTGTCAAATTCAGTCAGGAATCCGAGGGTTCCCAAATTAAAACCGAAGACCGGAACACCGCGCTCAACTGCATTGTTTGCCACGCGCAGAAACGTTCCGTCGCCGCCTATACTGATAATAATATCGGCCTTGTCGTATATGAGCCTGTAATCCTCATCTCTGTCGGCACACAAAACCTCAACGCCGTGCTGTGAAAAAGCAGCAGAGAGCTTTTCTGCGTAAAAATCACTCTGTTCTTTTGATTTATTTTTTATGATTCCGACAATCATTCAATCGTCCTCCTGTTTTCTCTGTTGCTTCGACGCTGCCGCAAAAATGAAATCAGTGCAGCCATAACAAAACCGCCTATAAAACCACCGAAGTGTCCGAAATTATCAATATTAGCACCCACGGCAAAAACACCGTAGAACAAGTTAAAAACAACCATCAATACCATTGCCGCATAATTTCCCGCCATGCGAAATGACTTTGCATGCTTACCGAAAAACATACGGTATATAAGCATTCCGCCAAGTCCCATAACAGCTCCCGAGGCTCCCAACGACAGATAATCGGTAAACAAAAAAGAAAGCACGTTTCCAATCAGCCCCGAGAAAAAATATATTGCGGAAAACTCACGCACGGTATAGTAATCAAGCGTAATTTTTCCGAGATAAAGCAGTGCAAGCATATTTCCGAAAAGATGTGCCGCATCTGCATGGAGAAACATCGGCGTAAACAGTCTCCATATCTCACCCTTCCTTATAAGCTCATTGTTTTGTATTCCCCATTCCTTCAAAGGGTCAGTGCCCGTAGTAATCTCAAAATAAGCACCCAGGAAAAATACTAAAACGTTAATAATAATTAATAAAACAAGTGGGTTTACGGAACGTTTTTCGTTAATTCGTGCAGCTTGGCGTCGGCGCTCCGTATATTCCGACTGACACTTGCTGAGCCTTTGTGCAACCGATTCACAGTCATTTTCTGTGCTGCTGTTTTCAACAACAAAAGAATGAAGCGCCTTGGCAACCTTCTTATCCGACAAATTTTTAGTTCCTATCGACGTACAAGAACCGTTTGTAAAGTCGGCAACGGCAATATCCAGCAAATACCCCAGCCGCATGCACTTTTTCTTGGTCTTTGAAAAAACCGAAAAGTACTCGTCACCCGATACGTACTCAAAAAAAGAAGATTCCTCATCAAGCTGCCTTGCGGGAATTATTATCAACGTGGTAAAAACACGGCTTCTTTGCACAGAGTGAATACTGTCCTCAGCTTTTTTCTCTATCATTGAACAAAACCGCTCAATACCGTCCGGAGCTATTAAAACAGCCTCCACGGTATAAAGAGCGGCAAAATCCTGCTTACAAAGACCGATACCGCCTTGCATAGGTAAGTACCCTGTTTTGCCCTGCAATGACAGCATCATTAGTTTTATAAATTCTTCGGCAACAAAACCTTTTTGCATAAGACCTCCGTCCTGTTTCAGGAAGAGACCGATTTTATTAACCCTTCCTGACGTATCCGCCGCCGCGCTTGTTATCAGTTTGGCGTTTTACGTCAATCTGACGTTCCTCGCTGTCCTTCATGAACTTTGCGAGCTTGTCCTCAAAAGAACGTCCCGAACCAAATCCCGAATCATCTCCGTCATCAGGCGGCTGCATAAACAAAGACTTAGCACTCTGCTGATTTTTAGCAAGAATACTCTGCTTTTTGAGCTTCTTTTTTTCTTCTTTGTCAACCGCACTGCTTGAAGAACTTTCGGTTCCTCTGTCGATTTTAGAAAGAGGAGAAGCCTTCTTTATGGAAAGCTTACGTCTGCCGTCTGCCTCAGTGGCAAGAATAACCACCTTGACCTCCATTCCAATCTCCAAAAAGTCCTTTACATCCTGTACGTAACCGTCTGAAATTTCTGAAATATGTACCAATCCGGAAGATCCGTCCTCAAGCTTCACAAAAGCACCAAAAGCGACGATTTTAAACACCTTACCGGTCATAATTTCTGCGGCATCTGCCATACTGTTACTATTCCTCCCTTAAACAACCGATGTTCTTCATATATTACTGTAATTACGGCATTACTGCTATAAAACAATTCCCCTTACTTAAAAAATACATGCCGACGTGCCCTATCACATCAGCCGTATACAAATACGATTTCATCCTCTGCTACGTAACCCTCGCCGCGTGCAATATCCTCAAGCTCTTCACTGCCAAGACCTGCCGCCTTCTCTTCATCAAGTGCTTCACGCTCTGCACACACGTTTTCGTAATCGGCAACTGCGGACTCGTACTCACCGATCTTGCTTTCAAGCAAACCCTGCTGACCTGCAATAATCACTATCATGAGAGCAAATGCACCAATCAAAAGAATGGTTTTTAAGTTAAAAACGTATTTCAACATATCCATTTCACCTTATCTTTAGTATAACACATTCTTTATTTTATAGCATTCATAAAAAATAGTAAATAGTTTTTTAATTTTTTCATGAAATTTTTTTGCCTTTTTGTGTCAAATTGAACGTTTTTTGAAAAAGTTTTTTAAAAAGTCTCCCTATCCCGAACAGCACGTAAATAATGCCGTAAAAAATACCGTAAAAAATTTTTCCTGAAATCTTTACGATGACAAAGGCATACAACACAACCCCCGCAGAAAATCCTGCAACTATGTAGCTTCTTACAATACCGTCGTTAATTCGGTAAATAAGCAGTAAAACAAAGAGAAACGTACACAGTGCAAAAATAAAATCCTGAAGCTGAACACTTATCCCTTTGTTTTTTCCGCCGTTATTAAATACCGCCTTCCTGAACGCCCTGAACAGGTCAAAAAAAGCCGACACAAGTATTCCTGCAAGCAGCATTATCCCGAAATCTATAATGTTATCAACAATCGGCAGTCCCGGATTCATCTTGTCATTCCCTTAAAAATACTCTTGCGCTTTGAGACGGAATCTTCGTACTCACAGCTGTATACGTAGCCGCCTATCTGCAGTTCCTTTTTTTCGGGACACAGGTTTATCAATTTTAAAGATTCTCCTCTTATTACCAATCTTCCGAGCTCGGTTTTAATATCAACCATCTGTTCATCAAAGCTTACAACCTCAAGTACACCGCTTACAAAAACCTTTTCCCTGCCCTCGATATTAACGTTTTGGACGACGTGAGTTGTGTTTTTTTCAATTTTTTCTCCCATTCATAACACCTGCCGCATTTCTTCAGTAAATGTTATGCCGAATCAGTCAATATTATGACGCAAAAGAACTCGTAGCTTTTTAATATAAAACAATCCCATCTTCAATACACCTTTGCAGGTACGCACTGAAAACGGGACGTGTCTTTTTTCTTTTTATTTAATTACTCTGCGGAATCCTCAATATCCTCTGTTTCTGCTTTTGAGGATTCATCATTCAAAAGCTCGATAAATTCTTTGCCGGTAATATTTTCTTTTTCGTAGAGAATTCCCGAAAGCATATCGAGTTTTTCCTTATTTTCCGAAAGAAGCTGCACGGCTCTCTTGTAGCAAGAATCAATAATCGAGTGGATTTCCTTATCAATTTCCGCAGCCGTAACGTCAGAATAATCGCCGTGGCTGTTGTCGGTAAGAAACATCGAGGTGCGCTGTTCAAGACTCATAAAGCCGAACTTCTCACTCATTCCGTACATTGTAACCATTGACCTTGCAAGCTGTGTCGCTTTCATTATGTCGTTTGCGGCACCTGTCGTAATTTCTCCGAACTGTATTTCCTCGGAAGCACGGCCGCCTGCAAGCACGGTAATATTGTCCAGAGCCTCTTGTTTGCTCATAAGGTGTTTTTCTTCTTTTGCTACCTGCATTGTGTACCCCAAAGCTCCCGAAGTACGCGGAATAATCGTAATCTTCTGCACAGGCTCGGTATGTGTAAGCAAGGCTGAAACAAGAGCATGTCCGATTTCGTGATAAGCAACCACACGTTTTTCCTGTTCGGAAAGAACGGTACTCTTTTTTTCCTCTCCTGCAATAACTACCTCTACTGCTTCGGCAAGCTCACTTTGAGATACCTTGGTCTTCTTTGCTCGTACGGCACGAAGAGCCGCCTCATTAATAATATTCTCAAGGTCTGCACCCGATGCACCGGGGGTTGAGAGTGCAATGGCATCCAAATCTACGTCGGGCTCCATAATGACGTGTCTTGCATGAACCTTTAAAATTGCTTTTCTGCCTTCCAGGTCGGGGAGATCTACGATTATTCTTCTGTCAAAACGTCCGGGTCTTAAAAGTGCTTTGTCAAGAACCTCAGGTCTGTTGGTGGCTGCAAGAATAACAACGCCCTTTGAAGAATCAAAGCCATCCATTTCCGCAAGCAACTGGTTCAAGGTCTGCTCACGCTCGTCGTTGCCGCCCATTACGTTGTCACGGCTCTTTCCGATTGCATCGATTTCATCAATAAACACAATACAAGGCGCATTGTCAATTGCCTGCTTAAACAGATCTCTTACTCTCGAAGCTCCTACACCGACAAACATCTCTACAAACTCTGATCCGGAAAGAGAGAAAAAGGGAACCTTCGCTTCTCCCGCTACTGCCTTTGCAAGAAGTGTCTTACCTGTTCCCGGAGGGCCTACAAGAAGGGCTCCTTTAGGAAGCTTAGCACCTATTTCGGTATATTTTCCGGGATTATTCAGAAAATCAATAATCTCTACAAGAGCACGCTTCGCCTCATCCTGACCTGCCACGTCGTCAAACGTTTTACCCGTAACTTTTTCCGCATAAATTTTACTGGTATTTTTACCGAATGACATGACTCCGCCGTTCATTTTTTTCGTCATAATTCTCATGACAAGGAACAGTATAAGCCAACTGATTCCGAGCATAAAGGCAAACGATAAAAAGCTCGTTATGGCGCTTGCCTCTTCTATAATCGGAGACCCGAATTCAACCTTTTGTGCCTTTAACTGCTCAACGACCGTAAGGTCATCAAGAACTAAAATTCCCGTGCGGTAGTAGACCGGATTTTTTTCGTCAAGATTTTTAGGTTCAATCGTAATGGCAGTCGTAGTAATCTCAGCCTTTGCAATTTCGCCGTTTTCGAGCATTGAAATAAATTCACTGTAGCTGATTTCTTTTATAGTGGGTTTATTCATCTGAGGAACAAGCACCATCCAAATAAGAAAAACAACAACCATTATTACAATGTAATACACAAACACGGGCAAACGCTGTTTATTTTTGTTTCCGCCTTTTTTATTGCTGGTTGACATTTTTATTCTCCTAACATCGTTTCTTTACGGTAAAATTAACTTTATGTATATTATTTAACATCCTTTGCTTAAATTAACCTTTAAAATATCGAATAATTAATAAAATACCGGTAACGCGCGCACGCAACGTCACCGGTCAACAACTAAACTATATTACTTTCCGTATCATTTGTTTCTTCATCGTCAAAGCTCTCTGCAGCCTTTAAAAGCTCAAGCCTTATCACTGATACTTCATAAGCAACTCTGTCCTCAACAGTTCCGTCGGCAAACCTTTTCTGATATGTACGGCTCTGTATGCGCCCCGTAATTTTTACGTTATCACCGACCTTCAGCTTACTGCAATATCTTGCATTACGTCCCCAAGAGATGCAGGGAATGTAATCCGACTTGTTGTAAGAGCGGTTAACAGCCAGCAGCAAATCCGCAATTTCTCTGTTAAAAGGAGTCTTCCTGTAAATAGGAGCCTTACAAATAAAACCGTTAAGCTCTACGCTGTTCTTATCTGTAGGTTCGATAATCTCTCCGTCTTCATCATATTCAATTTCTTCATCAATTTTATCAAACGTAATATCACGCGCAAAAACCATCAGCATAAGCTTGGAATGATTATCAGTAACGTGGTTATACGATCTGAACTGTCCTTCTATAAAAATATCTCTGCCTTCGGTACATTCTTCGGGGCTTATAAGCCTTTCCGAAATCATCACAGGTATTCTGTCGAAACTATCGCTTAATCTTTTGACATCTACGAAAAAGTAGTAAAAGCCCTCGCCGTAAACCTCGTGGCTGAAAACAGGGCTGACCGATACTTTACCCGAAATGGTCGCATAGTTGCTTTCGCACTGGTTGCTTACCATCACAAATCTCCCTTCACATACAAACATATGTCCTTTCAATTATATTCTCAATCCAAGGAAAATGCAACCAATTTTTACAAATTAGTAATGTGCACATGAAGAGAATCAATTTGCTTCAACAAAGCTTGCCCCGTCAACACGGCCTGTATTACCGAATTTATCGACAGCGTAAACAGGAATACCGTTGCCCATATTGCAGATATTTTCAACGAAGGCACTTCGCATTCCCTCCTCCGGTATTCCCGTAAACATACAGGCCGGAGAAAGATTCTTGATAATATAGTATGCGGACTTAAGAGGATTGTCAGAATATTGCACGGTAAGCTCTGCGTCGAAATCCTTTGCTGCACGATTTAAAATCTCAAGTTCGCGGAGTTTTCCTTCCCAATCACCGGTAATAGGCGACTGAATATTTACAATAACAAGAGAAGCATTATCTTTATCGGCATACTTCTTCGCCTCTTGCATAATCGTTCTGCATGCAAGAGGGGACGTTACCCAAACTAAAACTTTATTTTCCAATTTATACACTCCTATCGTGTTCCCTGCTAATATAGTATCACAAAAAAACCTTTTAATCAATAGGAAAAATTTACTTAACAAAGCTATGTCGCGGTAAAAAAAGAGCATGTCGCCAAAAGCAACATGCTCTTCGTCAAATATCTTATAGGTTTAATTACTCTTCGTCTGCAGCCTCTGTAGCTTCACTGTCTTCAGCAGCCTCTTCACCTGCAAAATCATCATCGTCAAAGAGCTCTTCGGAAACATCCAAGAGTTCCTCGTCTTGTTCTGTACCTTCTTCAAACAAAGCTTCATCTACACTGCCTTCAAGCTCAGTCTCTGCCGTTTCAGCATCTTCAGTCATTTCGGACTCATCTGCCTTTTTCGCATTTTCTTCACTTATAAGAGCCTGTTTGCTTGCTTCTGCCTCGCGGCGGCACTGCTCAATAGCCTCATAACGTCTGCGCTCCTCGGGAATAATCTCAGCTCTGACGTTTACGTCCTTGTATCTGGACATACCCGTACCTGCGGGGATAAGCTTACCGATGATAACGTTTTCCTTAAGTCCGAGCAACGGATCTCTCTTGCCGCGGATAGCAGCCTCTGTAAGAACCTTTGTGGTCTCCTGGAAGGATGCAGCAGAAAGGAAGGATTCGGTCGCAAGGGATGCCTTGGTAATACCCAAAAGAACACGCTTTCCTGTAGCGAGAGCCTTGCCGGTCTCTTTTGCAAGCTTGTTGGCTTCATTGAACTCAATGAGGTCAATAACCGCACCGGGGAGCAAATCTGTTTCGCCTGCATCCTCAACACGGATTTTACGAAGCATCTGTCTTACGATTACCTCAATATGCCTGTCGTTAATCTTAACACCCTGCATATTGTAAACCTTCTGAACTTCTTCAATGATATAATTCTCAACAGCATTAACGCCGCATACGCGGAGAATATCATGAGGATTGATTGAACCGTCAATAATTATATCGCCCTTTTCAACCGTGTCGCCGTCTTTAACCTTAAGCTGGGGAGCAGCTGTATTAAATGACCACTCTTCACCGTCGTCACTTGTGATAGTAACGGTGTAGTCTCCTCGCTTAGATTTCTCCTCAACGGAAACCTTACCTGAAAGCTCTGCAATCGTAGCAAGACCCTTCGGTTTTCTCGCCTCGAAAAGCTCCTCTACTCTGGGAAGACCCTGTGTGATATCGTCTGCCGTAGCAACACCACCGGTATGGAACGTTCTCATCGTAAGCTGTGTACCGGGCTCACCGATAGACTGTGCAGCAATGATACCGACAACCTCACCGATATTACACGTAGTATTGGTAGCAAGGTTAGAACCGTAGCACTTTGCACAAACACCGTAACGGCTTTCACATGCGATAACAGAACGAACCTTAACAGACTTAACTCCTGCCTTAGCAATATCCTCTGCAAGCTCCTCACTGATAAGAGTATCTCTGTCTGCCATAACCTCTCCCGTTTCGGGATTGATTACGTTCTCAGCAGGATATCTGCCTACGATACGTGCCGCAAGGGGAACGATAGGCGGCTGATTCTTACTGCTGGGATTCGCAATAGCCGCAACCTCAAAGCCCTCCTCAGTACCGCAGTCATGCTCTCTTATGATAACCTCATGGCTGACGTCAACGAGACGTCTTGTAAGGTAACCGGAGTCCGCTGTTCTAAGAGCCGTATCGGACAATGATTTTCTTGTACCGTGGCTGGAGATAAAGAATTCGAGGACGTCGAGACCTTCACGGAAGTTAGCCTTAATAGGAATTTCAATTGTTTTACCCGAGGTTGAGGACATAAGACCACGCATACCTGCGAGCTGCTTTATCTGGTTGATATTACCACGGGCTCCGGAATCGGACATCATGAATATGGGGTTGAATTCTCCCATGTTGTTCTTGAGAAGAGTTGTAAGGTCTTCAATGGTCTTTGTCCAAACCTTGATTACGTGGTTATAACGCTCATCATCGGTGATTTCACCGTTTCTGTAATACTCACGAAGCTCTTCTACCTTTTCGTCGGCAGCAGCAATCATCTGATGCTTTTCGTCGGGAACAACGATATCCGCAACACTCACGGTAATCGCACCCCTTGTGGAGTACTTATAGCCCTGTGCTTTAATGTCATCAAGAACAACGGCAGTCTTTGTGAGACCGTGCTTTCTGATACACTTGTCAATGATGTTTCCAAGCGTTCCCTTCTTAACGAGAACGTCAACTTCAAGGTCAAGAGCATTTTCTTTAATGCTTCTGTCAACCATACCCAAATCCTGAGGAATTGACTGGTTAAATATAATGCGGCCCATGGTAGTCTTAAGAAGCTTGCTGATTCGCTCGCCCTCAAAAGTGCCTTCACGCTTTACGATAATAGGCGTGTGGAGATTGATAATTCCGAGGTCATAAGCAACCTTTGCTTCATTATCATCCTTGTAAATAGGCGCATTGGTGTAATCCTTGTCCTTGATAAGTGTCAAATAGTAGCAACCGAGAACCATATCCTGTGTAGGAACAGTAATAGGCTTACCATCCTTAGGTGCAAGGAGGTTGTTTGCAGAGAGCATAAGGAAACGAGCCTCTGTCTGTGCCTCAACGGAAAGCGGAAGGTGAATAGCCATCTGGTCACCGTCGAAGTCAGCATTGTACGCCGTACAAACGAGCGGATGAAGCTTTAATGCCTTACCCTCTACAAGTACAGGCTCAAATGCCTGAATACCGAGTCTGTGAAGCGTAGGAGCACGGTTAAGAAGCACGGGGTGCTCTTTAATGATTTCCTTAAGTGCACTCCAAACCTCGGGATCTGCACGCTCTACTTTTTTCTTTGCACTCTTAATATTAAGTTCAGCAGACTTGTCGGCTGTAAGCTTACGCATTACGAAGGGCTTGAAAAGCTCGAGAGCCATTTCCTTCGGCACGCCGCACTGATAAATCTTAAGCTCAGGACCTACAACGATAACGCTACGTCCGGAGTAGTCTACACGCTTACCCAAAAGGTTCTGACGGAAACGACCTTGCTTACCTCTGAGCATGTCGGAAAGTGATTTAAGTGAGCGGTTTCCGGGACCTGTGATGGGCTTGCCGCGCTTGCCGTTATCGAGAAGCGCATCAACTGCTTCCTGAAGCATTCTCTTTTCGTTTCTTATAATGATGTCAGGAGCCTTGAGTCCGATAAGCTTTTTGAGACGGTTGTTTCTGTTGATAACGCGTCTGTAAAGGTCATTGAGGTCAGACGTTGCAAAACGGCCGCCGTCAAGCTGAACCATAGGTCTGATGCCTGCGGGAATTACGGGGAGAACCGTAAGTACCATATCCTCAGGAGCTGCACCTGAAAGTCTGAATGCCTCTACAACCTCAAGTCTCTTTCCGAGCTTTGTGAGCTTCTGAGAAACCGTGAGCGGAACCTTCTCCTTGTCCTTTTCATCATCGCTGAGCTTTGCTATTTCAGTTCTTATTTCTTCGGAAAGTGCTTCAAGATCAATTTCCTTAAGAAGCTTATAGATAGCCTCTGCACCCATTTTTGCATTGATGGTGTTGCCGTACCAATCACAGTACTGTCTGTACTCGGTATCGGTAAGTGTCTGACCTTTCTTAAGATCAATCGTATGAACAGCACCGTTTTCGTCCGTATAGTCGAAAGTGAGGTCTTCAAGCATTACGTATACTGCAAAGTAAAGAACCTTATCGAGAATACGAGGGGGAATGTCAAGCAGAACGCTCATTCTGCTGGGGATTCCTCTGAAGAACCAAATGTGGGCAACAGGAGCAGCAAGCTCTATGTGACCCATACGTGTACGTCTTACCTTTGAGCTGGTAACTTCTACGCCGCACTTGTCGCAAACTATTCCCTTGTATTTATTTTTCTTATATTTACCGCAGTGGCACTCGCCGTCCTTTTCAGGTCCGAAAATCTTCTCACAGAAGAGTCCGTCCTTCTCGGGCTTAAGTGTTCTGTAGTTTATTGTTTCGGGCTTTGTAACTTCGCCGTGGGACCATTCTCTGATCTTTTCAGCAGAAGCCAAACCGATCTGGATAGAATCAAAATTATTGAAATCCAAACTGTAGTCTACCATACCGCAATACCCTCCTTAATTATTCTGCATCAGACTCGTAGTCGTTCAATATATCAGTACTGATAGGCTCGCCGTCAGCACCGATTTCAAGAACATCATCACTGTTTACGAGATTTTGTGTCTCTCCGGTACCAATGTCGCCGTCATCACCGATTGTATCGGCAATTCCGCCCACATATTCGTCCTTCTTCATGGTTGAACGGTATTTGTCGGGATTCTTGATATATTCCTCTTCAGCTTCCTTAAGCGGAATCTCGCTGCCGTCCTTTCTGAAAATTCTGACGTCGATAGCAAGGCTCTGGAGCTCTTTTACAAGTACCTTGAAGGATTCGGGAACGCCCGGCTCGGGAACGTTGTCACCCTTAACGATAGCCTCGTACGTCTTTACACGGCCGATTGTATCGTCGGACTTGATTGTAAGAATTTCCTGGAGCGTATAAGCAGCACCGTAAGCCTCGAGAGCCCAAACCTCCATCTCACCGAAACGCTGTCCGCCGAACTGAGCTTTACCGCCGAGAGGCTGCTGAGTAACAAGCGAGTAAGGACCGATTGAACGCGCGTGAATCTTGTCGTCAACGAGGTGGTGGAGCTTGAGGTAGTACATGTAACCTACCGTTACCTTGTTATCAAAGGGCTCACCGGTACGTCCGTCATAAAGCTGAATCTTACCGTCAAGAGGCATGCCTGCTTCTTCCAGAGTATCGAGAATATCCTGCTCCGAAGCACCGTCAAATACAGGCGTAGCAATCTTCCAGCCGAGAGCCTTTGCCGCATAACCAAGGTGTACCTCGAGAACCTGTCCGATGTTCATACGTGAAGGTACGCCCAAGGGGTTAAGAACGATTTCAAGAGGTGTACCGTCGGGAAGGAAAGGCATATCCTCCTCGGGAAGAATTCTTGAAACGACACCCTTGTTTCCGTGACGTCCCGCCATCTTATCACCGACAGAGAGCTTACGCTTCTGAGCGATATAAACTCTTACCATCTTGTGAACGCCGTTAGAAAGCTCGTCGCAATTGTCTCTGCCGAACTCCTTAACGTCAACAACGATACCGCCCTCACCGTGGGGAACTCTTAAAGAGGTGTCTCTTACGTCTCTTGACTTCTCACCGAAAATAGCACGGAGAAGTCTTTCCTCGGCGGTAAGCTCTGTTTCACCCTTAGGTGTAACCTTACCTACAAGGATATCGCCGGGACGAACCTCGGAGCCTATGGTAATAATACCGTTAGCATCAAGATATTTAAGTGCATCGTCACCTACGTTATTTATTTCACGTGTGATTTCTTCAGGTCCGAGCTTAGTATCTCTTGCCTCACACTCGTATACTTCAATATGAATAGAAGTAAATATATCCTTCTTAACGATTTTTTCACTGATAAGAACAGCATCCTCATAGTTGTAACCTTCCCACGTCATGAAGCCGATGAGAATGTTTCTACCCAAAGCGATTTCGCCCTTATCTGTAGAAGGACCGTCTGCTATAACCTGATTTGCAGTAACCTTGTCACCCTGTCTTACGATAGGCTTCTGATTAATGCAGGTGCCTTGGTTGGACTTAAGGTACTTAAGGAGATGATACGTGTCAATCTGACCGTCCTCATCACGCTTGATACTGATGTATCTGCCCGTAACGTCAGTTACAACACCGTCGTACTTTGAAAGCACAACAGAGCCTGAGTCAACGGCTGCCTTATACTCAATACCCGTAGCAACGATAGGAGACTCAGCGCACATAAGCGGAACTGCCTGACGCTGCATGTTACAGCCCATGAGTGCACGGGATGCGTCGTCGTTTTCAAGGAACGGAATCATAGCCGCACCGACTGAAACAACCTGCTTAGGCGATACGTCCATGTAGTGAACCTTGCTTCCCTCAACTTCAATGAATTCATCTCTGTAACGGCAAACAACCTTGGGATTAATGAAGTGACCTTCCTCGTCAAGAGGCTCGTTTGCCTGAGCAACGATGTATCTGTCCTCTTCGTCAGCCATGAGATAATCTATCTGACCGGTAACAACACCCTTTTCACTGTCATACTTTCTGTACGGAGCCTCAATAAAGCCGTACTCATTTATGCGTGCAAAAGTAGAAAGTGAACCGATAAGACCGATGTTAGGACCTTCGGGAGTCTCGATAGGACACATTCTTCCGTAGTGTGAATAGTGAACGTCACGAACCTCAAAGGTAGCACGGTCACGGTTAAGACCTCCGGGTCCGAGAGCACTGAGACGGCGCTTGTTAGCAAGCTCTGCAAGGGGGTTAGTCTGATCCATGAACTGTGAAAGCTGTGATGAACCGAAGAACTCCTTTATAGCCGCATTTACGGGACGGGTATTAATAAGAGTACCGGGAGTAAGAGTATCTGACTCCTGAGAGCTCATACGCTCTCTTACAGCACGCTCAAGTCTTGCAAGACCGATTCTGAACTGATTCTGGAGAAGCTCACCGACAGAGCGGATTCTTCTGTTTCCGAGGTGGTCAATATCGTCAAAGAAGCCTACACCGTCCTTAAGGCAGATAATATAGTTAAATGCCGCAACGATGTCTTCCTTTGTAACGTGCTTAGGAATCAAAGAGCTGTAGTTCTCACTGATTCTCTTCTTAACAGTCTCGGTATCAAGACCTTCGGTAGCACTGAGGATTTCCTGCAAAACGTCGTAGTTTACGCGCTCCTTGATGCCGATTTCAGCGGGATCAAAGTCAACGTAGCCCTTCATATCAACGGTGTTGTTACCGATGATTTTAACGGGTCTTGAGGGTGTTTTAATGCAGACCTGATTGATACCTGCGTCCTGAATCTCAAACGCAAGCTTTTCATCAATATACTGACCTGCAGAAGCAAGAAGCTCACCCGTAGAGGGATCAACGATATCAAACAACGTAACCTTGTTTGTAATACGTGCGCCCAAAGAAAGCTTTTTATTATACTTGTAACGGCCTACCGTTGCAAGATCATATCTTCTGGAATCAAAAAGCATACCGAAGAGCATTGCTCTTGCCGCATCAACGGCAGCAGGCTCACCGGGACGAAGCTTCTTATAAATTTCAAGAATAGCCGCAGACTCAGTCTTTATGGTATCCTTTTCAAGAGTCTTGATGATTCTCTCATCAACACCCCACTCAGCGGCAGCCTCAGCAGTAGCACCGGGGCATGTACCGATAGAGAAAAGACCGATAATGTCCTCATCCTCCGCATAACCCAATGCACGCAGGAATGTAGTAAAATAAATCTTACGGTTTCTGTCTATTCTTGCCTGAATAAGCTCTGTGTGGTCAATTTCACACTCAATCCAAGCACCTCTGTTGGGTATAAGAGTAAAGTTATAATTTTCTCTGTTCTTAGCCTTGTCAAAAATCTTCTCGAAATATGCACCGGGAGACCTTACAAGCTGACTGACGATAACGCGCTCTGCACCGTTAAGCACAAAGGTACCGTTTTCGGTCATCTTGGGGAAATCGCCTAAAAAGATAGACTCCTCCTTCTGAATACCGGTTTTCTTGTCAATAAGACGAACCTTCACACGCAAAGGAGAAGCGTATGTAGCATCCCTTTCCTTACATTCTTCGATAGTGTAGTTGGTCTTGTCCTCGATAACGTAATCATCGAATTCCAAAACCAAATCACCGGAATAGTCTGTAATCGGTGAAATGTCCCTAAACACTTCGCGAAGACCCTGCTCGCAAAAGTGCTTGTAGGAATTCTTTTGGATCGCAATGAGATTAGGCATTTCAAGAACTTCATCAATTCTTGAATAACTCATTCTGACATTCTGTCCATACTTTACCGCATGTACATTTACCATATTGCTTATCACCCCAAAAAATTTTGATACACCATAATCTGCCCTACCCGCGAATCGTCTTCAAAAGCGACAATTACCCATAGTGAATCATATTACAATGCAGTTTTATATTTTATCGCACGTTTGTCAAGTTGTCAATATGGTAATTTGAGAAATTTTAGGAAAAACAGAAAATTTTAACTACCTATATTTTTTGTTAACAAAAAACATCAAGACGAAGTATCAGAACTTAAAAATACAACAGCCCGAGGCATACGCCTCGAGCTGTTGCAGTTAACTTCATAATGAAGAT
>JAZPZG010000066.1:0-2181 GCA_045544575.1 Clostridia bacterium | reverse complement strand
CTCATATTATCTTTTTTCTGCCTTTCCGTATTCAAAAGCCTTATCCTTATAAAGAATTCCGTCAAGATGGTCTATTTCGTGGCACAAAACCACTGCAAGGAATCCGTCTGCGGAAAGAGTCATAGTGTCGCCTTCTTCATCAAGAGCTTCTACAACAACACTCTGAGGTCTTTTTACACGGCCCGCATATCCCGGCAAGCTCAAACAGCCTTCCTCTGAAATTTGCTCTCCGTCAGTCTCCTTAATGACAGGATTTATAAGCGCAAGCTTATGACCGTCGCGATCATCTATAACTACGATTTTTTTCGCTATGCCTACCTGTGGAGCTGCAAGTCCTACACCGTCTGCACTGTACATGGTTTCATACATATCCTTGATGAGCCTCTTTATTCCGTCCGTAACGGCGGGAACCTCAACACATTTTTCTCTGAGCACTGAGTTTCCTTCTGTTCTGATATTTCTGACTGCCATAAATACTCCTCCTTACAGCACAACTAAATATAATTTCAACCTTTATCATACATCAAAATGACTTTTTTTGCAATACGTTAAGCCTCTATATCAAAGCTTATACGAAAGTTCTTTTTTATTGATTGCTTTATTTTAGGTAATATATTATATGAAAAATCGCTCATAATGCCAAGCATACCTTCCATCGTATCGGTTTTCAGATTAAATATCCATCTGAAGCGGTCGTTTACCTTCGGCATTACGTCTCTTGTCACGTTAAAAATCTCGATATTTTCACATTTTCCCGACGTCTCTTGTGCGAGTTTTTTCAAAGATTTACAAAGCTCATTTGATAAATTAAAAGCCCCCTTGTCGTCGGTTCCGCTCACCGTAACGGTACACATTACGCTAAACGGCGGATAATGCATTGCACGCCTGAATTCAAGCTCATTATTATAAAATGAATTGTAGTCTTGACGAACCGCGCATGCATACACAAGCTCGTCATCATTCACGGTTTGCAATATGCCGCGTCCGTCAAACTCACTTCTTCCGGCTCTGCCGAAAACCTGCGTAAGCAATTGAAAAGCCCTCTCCGATGCATCGTACGACTGAATATTTAAAAGTCCGTCTGCATTAAGTACACCTACGAGTGTAACGTTCGGAAAATCAAGGCCCTTTGCAATCATCTGCGTGCCTATTAAAAACGGTATTTTTTCCTTTTCAAATTTTTCAAGCAGTACCCGGTGTCCTTCTTTTCCGCTTGTGGTATCTGCATCCATTCTTACAGTCCTTGCCTCAGGGAAAAGGCGCTTTATTTCAGCCTCAACCATCTCCGTTCCGACAGTCCGTGTATTAAAGCCTTTATATCCGCAAGACGGACACACCTCGGGAGCAGTTACGGTATTTCCGCAATAATGACATACAAGCCGTCCTATGCCTTTATGATACGTCATTGGCACTCGGCACTTTTTACAGGTCATTGCCTTTCCGCAGCCGCCGCAGATAAGTCTTCCCGAAAAGCCTCTTCTCGGTACAAATAGTATTGTCTGCTTGCCTTCCTCGTAATTCTTTTTCATTGCATAAAGCATCTCGGCGCTGAATAATGAAAAATTACCCTTGCGGCTTTCATCACGCATATTTATGATTGTGACCTCAGGAAGCTTTCCTCCGGCAGCTCTTTTTGTCAGAGAAGCGTAATCAATTTCACCGTTCATTGCCTTGAAATAGGTGGTAACAGACGGTGTTGCAGACCCCAGGATAACAGCCGAATTACAAATTCTTGCCCGCATAAAAGCAACCTCAGAGGAATTGTAATAAGGCACACTGTCAAACGATTTATAAGATGGCTCTTGTTCCTCGTCTAAAATTATCAGTTTCAGGTTTTTACACGGGGCAAATACGGCAGAACGCGCTCCTATAACGATATCTACCTCTCCGCGCCTTATTCTTTCATATTCGCTTCGCTTTTGTACCGTAGTAAGTCTGCTGTGCAAAACGGCTGTTTTTTCACCGAAACGCCCTTTAAACCTTGCCACTATTTGGGGCGTAAGCGATATTTCGGGAACCAAAAGTATTGCCGAGCCGCCGTTTTTTATCGCGTGCTTAATAGCATGCATGTAGACCTCGGTCTTTCCGCTTCCGGTAATTCCGTGCAAAAGCATTCCGCAACCGTTTCCTTTTTCAATACAGCAAACAATTTTTTCAAGTGCAATGCGCTGTTCATCATTA
>JAZPZG010000065.1:0-20086 GCA_045544575.1 Clostridia bacterium | reverse complement strand
CAGATGCATCCAATATCTGATTCATCCCTGCATAAAATTCCCTTAACGAAGTAAGTCCTGCAAGTGAATCAATTTCAGAAACCAGATTATAAGAAATATCAAAGATTTCAAGCGCCTGGAGCGATTCCGCAAACGTAATATCGGAAAGACCTTGGTATGTTCCGGTAAAATTACCGGCATCGTCTCTTTCGTAATATCCGTTACTTTCAAGCATTACAACTTTAAGGTTCGTACATTTTGAAAGTGCAGACGCATCTGTAATTTCATTATTTCCTGCATAAATCTCACAAAGCAGCGACATGTTTTGTAAGCCGTCCAATGAACGAAGCTTATTTTTCTCAACATTTATATAGGTAACGGCAGAAAGAGCTTCAAGGGGTGTTAAATATTTAATTTCATTGTCACTTACATCAATAAACTCAAGTGTGCTTATATCGGCCAGCGGAGAAAGAACAAAGCCGGTCTCGCTGTCAGACAATGAATTCCCCGAAATTGTCAGCTTTTTCAAGTTTTTTAATGACGAAAGAGGCGTTAAATCTCGTATTTTATTTTTACCGAAGTCAAGCTCCTCCAAGGAAACAAAATGTTTTATATCGTCAATATTGGTTAATCCGCGTGCCCTCAGACGCAAAGAGGTTATTCCCGAAACTTCCGAGAAATACAAGTCTTCGCCGCTGCTCTTCCCGAGATAATCGTAAATCGCTTTTTTAAAGAACGGGTCACTGAATACGATCTTGTAATCTTCCGGCTCTGCAGTTGCAGTAGGCTCAGCTGTAGCCTCTTCCGTGGGGACGGGTGTTAGTGTGGCTTCAACGTCGGGACTTTGAGTCGGCGCAGCAGTAGCAGTAGGTTCCTCAGTAGGCTGAGGGGTTTGCACGGGTTCCTCTGTAACCGGTAAAGATGGCTCTGCCGTAGGGCTTATATCGGGGCTTTCAGTAGCATCTATATCGGGCGTTATCTCAGGAGTAGGTGAAACACTCTCTTCCGTAGGTATCGGCGTGATATCAGATGGATTAGCCTCAGTCGCAGGGGCAGTTTCAGTAGGAGCCGCAGGACTTACCGTAGGTATCGGCGTTTGAGTTTCGGGAGCTTCAGTCACAACCGGAGCTTCGGTCACGACAACATTTTCCGTCGGTGATTCCGTAGGAACTTCACTTGCATTTGGTTTTTCGGAAGGCACGTCCGTAGCCGTACTCGGAGTTGCCGAAACAAAAGGAGTTGCCGACACCTCCGTAGTCGGTGAATCAGTCACACCGATAGAGGGCCTGCCGTTATTCGGTTTACAGCCTCCGACAAGGGAAGCCGTCAATATAACAATGGTAAGAGCAAAAGCCACTCGCTTCTTAAACATTTGTACAATTCTCCGTTTTTTCGTTAACAATTAAATAATCAATTCTTTTCAGCCACAATTCTGACGGATTTAAAGCCTTCGGGATAATTTCCTAATGAAACTTTGCCGTTACTGCTCTGTATAAACATTTCACCGTCGGAAAAATAAATAACGTTCTTTATATCCTTGTCAAAAACGACGTTTCCCGAAACTGCGCCGGAAATTCGCGTAATTTTATCCTCTCTTACGTAATCAAGAGAATAAAGACCGTTATCCGCAGTTCTGCACATCAAATACTTGTCATTATATTTACCGTACAGTCTTACTATGTCAGAAGAATAAGACTCGGCCTTGTTATCTTTTAAAATAATACCGGTCATGCTGCCGCATTCAAACACGGTAAAAGATTTTCCCGGATAAGAATATATACCCGAAATATTTTCCGCCACAGCGGTCTTTGTAAGTTTTTTATCGTTGATATCAATAAAACTGAGTGTATTTCCCGGTTCTTCTATATACAGGAACTGAGAATTCATATCAAAAAACAGTTTATCCGTCTTTGCACAAGACGTTATCTGCAAAGGAGTTTTTCCTTTTCTGCTCGCAAACACAAAATTACTTTCTTCGCCGGGCACGGTATAAACAATCAGCGACTCCTCCGAAGAAAAAGCAACAATATTCTCTGCATTCTCACTTACCGTAACAGTTGAGAGCTTATCACCTGCACTCTTGACGTATATTAATTTGCCTGTATGGTTTGCATTTTTGTCTCCATCCGAAGAAGAAAAAATGTAACACAGCCGCTTGTCACCACCGTACTCACTTACATCAGTGCAGCTTTGAGCAGCAACCGGATTCTTTGTCTCTTGAATCACATATGCGTTTTCGAACGTCGCAAGCTCTTTTCCCTCAAGAGATGCAATTACAAGACGGTTATCTCTGTGAAAACTTATCAGCTTATCATTTTCCCAGATGCTTATATCACTGACAGCACATACGTTTTCGGAAATCATTTGCTCCTTTCCCATAAGAGAAGATACGTAAAGAGATGCTGTTTGTTTTTTTGTGTCGTAATTCTTCAGGTATGCAACATACTCTTTTCCGGAAATAACGGTAGGCAACGACTCATCCTTTTCGGGATTGCAAAGAGTCGAAACAGCTTTTTTATTGTAATCGTAGATATAAATGCCTTCGTCTTCCCCCAGAAAAACAATGCTTCTTCTTTCTTGGAAGAGAAAAAACTGTTTTACGTTATCACAAAGCATTGTCCGTTCATTGCGATCTATATTGTACTCAAAAAGCTCTCCTGACCTTGTATAATACACTCTGGAAAGCTCGGCATCGTGCACCGGATTTTCAACACCGTCATCAATTTCACCGGTTATAAGCTTACTGTCCGTTACGTAAAGAACATCTCCCGAAGTAAAAACAAAAGGAAACATCGTCTCGCGGGAAACACCGTTATCGCTGCGAAGCCAATCAGCATTGGTTTTCCCTGTAACAAGGGAAAAAACAGCAATAACAACAACTGCAGTAAACAGAAATGCAAGAAACGTTATAAAATATTTTTTCGGTCCGCCCTTTGCAGACACAACAAAATGCTTCTTTTCCATCTTTTATACCTCTTACAGCGTTTCTCCGCTCTCCTCTGCAACATCCTCGCTTCCCTTTTTATCGGGCTTAAATTCCGCATCAATATTCGACAAGTCATAAGGTGTCGCCTGGTAAACATAATAATTAAGCCAATTTCCGAAGAGCAAGTATGCATGACTTCTCCACTGATGAAAAGGTGTCATATTAGGGTCGTCCTCAGGAAAATAATTTTTCGGAATCTGAGGAGAAATACCCTTTTCCAAATCACGCTCGTACTCAAGCTTTAAAGTATCTCTGTCATACTCAAGATGTCCCGTCACAAAAATTCTTCGCCTGTCCTTAGAAGCACAAATACAAAGGCCTGCTTCTTCGGATTCAGCCATAATATCAAGCTCACTGCAACGTCTTACCTCTTCAATATCGTTGTAGGTATATCTTGAATGAGGAGCATAAAAAACGTCGTCAAATCCACGCAAAAGGCGAGCACGCTTACTGCACGGACGATGCTTAAACACTCCCGATAGCTTGTCCTTAAGCTTGTACTTATCTATTCCGTAATGATAGTAAAGACCTGCCTGTGCTCCCCAGCATATATGAAGAGTAGTGGTAACGTGACTCTTAGACCACTCCATAATACGGCAAAGCTCGTCCCAATACTCAACCTCTTCAAAATCAAGCATCTCAACGGGCGCTCCCGTGATTATAAGTCCGTCATATTTGTTTTCACAAATATTATCAAACGTATCATAAAACTCCTCCATATGGCTTACAGGGGTATTCTTGGAAACATGACTTGCAGGGTGCAGAAAAGATATCTCCACCTGAAGCGCAGAGTTACTCAAAAGCCTCAGAAGCTGCGTTTCCGTAACAATTTTGGTAGGCATTAAATTCAATATAAGTATCTTAAGCGGTCGTATATCCTGATGAAAAGCCATATTCTCGTTCATTACGAACACGTGCTCACTTTTGAGAACCTTCGTTGCGGGAAGATTATTGGGTATTCTTATAGGCATATAACTGACCTCCGTTTCTGATATAATTATACATGGTAATTGTACCATTACAGAGCAAATTTTTCAATCAGTTTATGTTTTTTTATATAAATATTTTACAAAACAGCAATGTAACAAGCGCGGCAAGAAGCGAGTGGATACATTTGCCTGCAAAAAAAGTAAAATTTGATACCTTTATTTCCGAATAAATCCCCGCCACCTGAAAATGAACTGAAACACCCGCAAAGCCCGTAATTGCAGATATGAGCGGCAGCAAAGCATCATCACGAAGTCCCGATGAAGATATATCCGTGAGTCCTCCCGTTATCTCAAAAAATCCCTTTAAAACACCTTCCGTTATTTCATGCGGCAAAGCACCGTCAATCAAGGAAGCAATAAACCCGTACATTCCGCTTGCCTCGCAAACAGCATTAAAAGCGGCAAAAAA
Organism: Clostridia bacterium; assembly: GCA_045544575.1. Classification (GTDB taxonomy): domain Bacteria; phylum Bacillota; class Clostridia; order UBA1212; family UBA1212; genus RGIG8523. The sequence continues at coordinate 15,723 of JAZPZG010000065.1, read as the reverse complement.
TATGATAGCTGCTGCTACGGGTATCATTGTAAACATAGATGAAGTCATTGCCTCGGATATAATTTTACCCAATCCCGGCTCACCGACTGCCGTACTCTCCCCACTTTCAAAACCTTCAATGGTATTTGTAAAAGCATTTGATTTTTTATTCATGTACGCGTTTCTCAAGGCGCAAACAATTATTCCCGAGGCAAAAGATGCAATAATATGACATACCCACAGCACAACACCTTTCCGTGCAGAGCCTAACATACCGACCCCCACCGTGCCTATCAAAAACAGAGGCCCCGTATTATTTACAAAAGCAGAAAGCCGTACAACGTCCTCTTTCGTAATTTTCTTGTCACGATAAAGCTCTGCACTCATCCCCGCCCCTGCAGGATAGCCGCATATCATTCCCGTAATTACGGCAAAAGCGCCCGCTCCGGAAATCCCAAACAGCGGACGCATTATTTTTTTTGCAAAGCGGGACAAAATATCACAAAAATCAGTTCTGCGGAGAATTGATGCCGCCACGTAAAAGGGAAAAAGCGAAGGCAGTACCGCAGAAAAAAACTGCTCAACAGAAACCGCCACCGCCGGAATCGTACTCTCGGAATACATCGCAAACAGCAAAATAAACGTTATCGCTGTGACGGCGACCATAACTCACACATCCGACTTGTCTTTTTTACAATCTATCTTATTCCGAAAAAGGACAATGTATTCATCATTTCAAACGCATAATTCTGAGAGCATTCGTCACAACTATTAACGAGCTGAGACTCATTGCCGCAGAAGCAAGCATGGGTGAAAAAGAAATTCCAAGGGGAATAAAAACGCCCGCAGCCGCCGGTATGCACAGACAATTATAAAACAACGCCCAAAAAAGGTTCTGCTTCATAATCCTCAGTGCAAAATGTGAAATATCAATTAAAGATACAACATCGTACAAGGAGTTTTTCAGAAGTACACAATCCGCACTCTCAATTGCAATGTCAGTGCCGCTTCCCATTGCAACACCGACCGCGGCACTTGCAAGCGCTGCCGAATCATTAATTCCGTCTCCCACCATTATGGGTTTGCCTCCTGCGGTAATTACTTCTCTTATAGATGCCTCTTTTTCATCAGGTAAAACGCCTGCCTTAAACTCGTCAATTCCTGCAAGTCCCGCTATTGCGGCAGCAGTTCTCTCATTATCGCCCGTAAGCATAAAAACGCGCTTTCCTCTTTTTTTAAGCTCCGAAACAGCAAATGCAGCCTCCGATTTAACGGTGTCTGCCACAAACGAAGCGCCCAAAAGTCTTTCTGAATTAAACAACAAAAGAGGTGTTTTTCCTTCTCCTGCTTCTCTTTCAACTTCCTCAACGACTCGTTCCGGTAAACCTTCTGCAAGGATTTCCGTTGCAAATTTCAAATTTCCTATAAAGTATTTCTGATTATCCGTTACCCCGCTTATACCTCTGCCGGGAACATTTTCATATTCCGATGCGGGCACTGCCTCAATACCTAGCTTTTCGGCCTCCGAAAGAAACGCCTCTGCAAACGGGTGGTTTGATGCCGCTTCAAGACTTACCGAAATTTTCACAATATCACTCTCGGAAAAATCTTCTGAGTAACTTCTTACGCCGTAAAGCGACGGTTTTCCCTGTGTAACGGTTCCCGTTTTGTCAAGAACAACGGTATCTGTTTTTTCCAAAAGTTCAAAAACCTCGGCACTCTTCACAAGAATGCCCTTTTCCGCCGACTTATATATAGCCGCGGTAACAGCAACGGGAGTGGCAAGCCCCAGCGAACAAGGACAGGAAACAACCAATACCGTAACACCCATTTTCAGCGCGGTTTCAAAATCGTGCGAAATAAAGAACCAAACTATTGCCGTAACAAGGGCTATTGACATTACGACAGGTACAAAAACCGCAGAAACCCTGTCTGCAAGACGTGCTATCGGAGCTTTTGTTGCGGACGCATCCTGCACAAGTGCGATCATCTTTGAAATAACGGTATCTTTTCCTGCGCTTATTACACGCATACGAAAAACGCCGCCGGTATTTACCGTTCCCGCTTTTACACTGTCTCCGCACTCTTTATCAACAGGCACACTTTCTCCCGTAAGTCCCGATTCATCCACAATACCTGCGCCGTAAATCACCTCACCGTCGGCGGGAATCACAACGCCTTCACGTATAAGAATAACATCCTCAGCCTTGAGAGAATCAGCCGAAACCGTTCTTATATTACCGTTTTCAAAAAGCTCAGCAACGGCAGGCACAAGAGAATTTAATTTATCCAGAGCGACCCCTGTGCGGGATTTTGCACGTGCCTCAAGATACTTGCCGACAGAAACAAGGGTAAGGATCATAGCTGCTGTTTCAAAATATATTGAGTGCTTGGAATCATGCTCAATTATAAGCATTATGAGAGAAAAAATGCTGTACAAAAAAGCACTTCCGCCGCCGACCGCAATTAAAGTATCCATATTAGGCTGTCCCTTAAACAGACGAGGCATACCTCTTTTAAAGAATCTGAAATTTATGACTATTACGGGTACGCATAGTCCGAATTGAATCAATGCATTTGCAACAGACCCATGCGCCAAAGCCTTCGGCAACGGCAAGCTGAGCATATGAGCCATCGAAAAATACATAATAGGCAAAAGCAACAATACAGATGCAAAAAGCCCGGCACGTTGCCCGTAAAGAGAATCGCTTTTTTTCTCAACAACCAGCTCGTAGCCTGCCTTTTTAACGGCCTTTGCAATATCGCCTTCTCTGCAGACGGAATCATCCCATGAAAGCTTAACTGTATTTGACACCAAATTTACTTCTGCACTTTTTACGCCTTTAACGGCCAGCGCGGCTTTTTCTACGTGCGCCGCACATACACTGCAGCTCATTCCATTGACATTATAGGTCTTTTCCATTGCAAACCCTCCCAAAAACTCATTTTTTAGCCTTCAAGGTAAGCGTTCTCATAGCATTTACAATTGCTATGGCAGAAACACCCACGTCGGCAAAAACAGCAAGCCACATAGAAGCAATTCCGAAAACAGATAACACCAAAACAGCAAACTTCACAACCAAAGCGAAAACAATATTTTGCCTGACAATCCCCATCGTTTTCCTTGAAATTTTTACGGCAACGGGAATTTTAGCAATATCGTCATCCATTATTACGATATCCGCCGCCTCAATTGCGGCATCCTGCCCTACTCCTCCCATAGCAATGCCTACGTCACTGCGAGCAAGCACAGGAGAATCGTTTATACCGTCTCCCGTGTAAACGGTAACTCCGTCAGTATTTTTCATAATTTTTTCTGTTTCTTCAAGCTTTCCTGCAGGCAACAGCTCGGCAACGTACGAATCTATGCCGCTTCTTGCACAAGCAAGCTCAACCGACGAGACTTTGTCACCGGACAGAATAACCGTTTTTGCATTACACAAAGACTTTAGTTCTTCAACGGCAGATCTTACCCCGGGTTTTATTTCATCTGTAAGCTCCGCAAAGCCCGCAAACCGTCCGTCTGCTACGACAAAAACAGCAGTTTCTTCCGTCTTCGGAAGCTCATCATCCGTATGTTTTTCTGCAAGCCTGCGATTGCCGGCATATACGGTATGACCGTCATATCTGCAGCGTACTCCCAGGCCGGCAAGTTCTTCAACACGACACTCGGTACTTAGAAGCTTTGCTCCTTTTTCCCTGCAATACGCACAAACACTCTCGGAAACAGGATGATTTGAATAACTCTCTGCAGTGAAAAGTAAAGAAATAAAATCTTCCGCAGAAACACCCTCTGCAGTAACAATTCTCTCAGTTTTAAACTTTCCGGAAGTAATCGTTCCGGTCTTGTCGAAAATAAAAGTACCGGCAGTAGAGAGCTTCTCCAAAAAATCTGCGCCCTTAATAAGTATGCCTTTCTTGGAAGCACAGCCTATTCCTCCGAAAAAAGACATCGGAACGGATATTACGAGAGCACAAGGACACGATACTACCAAGAAAACCAACGCTCTTTTTATCCACGCTGACCAGTTTCCGCTTATAACAGAGGGAATAACCGCAAGCAAAACCGCCGCAATTACCACACACGGGGTGTACACGTTAGCAAATCTTGTTATAAATTTTTCCGTACGGGATTTGTTAAGAGAAGAATTTTCCACAAGCTCCAATATTTTTGAAACGGTTGAATCTTCAAATTCTTTGTCGGTACGAATAGTAAGCACACCGTCAAGATTTACGGTACCGCTGATAACGGCATCTCCCGGAGCAACCGCTACAGGCATTGACTCTCCCGTAATATATGCGGAATTAATCTCGGCAAAGCCGTCCGTAACCGTCCCGTCAAGCGGAATTTTTTCTCCGGGCTTTACAATAATCAACTCACCCTTCTTAACAAGAGACGGATCTGTTTCTTCTGCCTTCCCGTCCCGTAATACTCTTGCAAAATCGGAGCGCATATCCATAAGCTCTGCAATACTCCGTCTGCTTTTTCCTACGGCACAGCTCTGAAAGAGTTCACCTATGCTGTAAAAAAGCATTACCGCAACAGCCTCCGTATACTCACCGATAAAAAAAGCACCTATCGTTGCCGTAGCCATAAGAAAGTTTTCATCAAGAAGTCTTCCGCGGAAAACGTTTTTCACAGCTTTGATCAAGTACCCGTAACCTATGAATAAGTATATTAAAACCCAAACGGCAAGCCTTACAAGAACAAAAGTATCAGGCAGCGGCACAACAGCAAAAAATACAGACGCGCAAATAAGAAGTACTGCAGTCGTTATTATTTTAATAAGCTCTCGCTTTTGTCTTCTTGTCACTTTATTACAACCTCGCAATCAGGCTCGATCTTTTTGCATATTTTAATTATTTGCGGTATCAAGCTTTCAAAAGCATCCTCATCCGCCTCAATGACCAATTTTTGAGCCATAAAGCTTACAGCTGCATGCTCAACCCCTGCAAGGGCATTGATTGCTTTTTCCATTTTAGCAGCACAATGTGCACATTCAAGGTTCTCCATCTTATATACTTTTTTCATAAAAACTCTCCTGACTTTTAAAATTATTCGTTAACATGTTCCATGCCTTGATCTATAATCATTTTTACATGGTCATCGGCAAGAGAATAGATAACCGACTTTCCTTCTTTTCTCGAGCGAATTAACCGCGCCTGCTTAAGATTTTTTAATTGATGCGAAACCGCAGAAACAGTCATGTTAAGCGTAAGCGCCATATCGCATACACACATTTCTCTTTCAAACAGAACGTAAAGAATCTTAATTCTGGTGCTGTCACCAAACACCTTATACAGATCGGCAAGCTCATAAAGAACATTTTCATCCGGCATTTTCAATTTATTAATACTTTTTTCCATAGAACCACCTGTTAAAACATTTGAACAATTATTCAATTGTCGAAAATATTATATTACTTTGACGCATTATTGTCAACATTGTTTATCCAAATATATCTTTTATTTTTTGAAAAATAGCAGATTAATTCCGTCACAAACAACAACGCAACATATACATTGCAATATTTTTAACATATTAATGAGATAGAATATTATAAAGGATGGTGACAGACATGTATGAAGACGATTTTAAGATTCGCCTTACAGAGCTCAGAACAAAGAAAGGTGTTTCGGCAAGAGATATGAGCCTTTCAATCGGACAAAACCCAGGCTATATTAACAGTATCGAATGCGGAAAGTCATTGCCCTCAATGACGGGATTCTTTTACATATGTGAATATCTGGGTGTATCTCCAAAGGACTTTTTCGATTATCAAATATCCAATCCTGAAAAGCTGACAAAGCTCAACTCAGTCCTAAACAGTCTCAGCGACGAAAACCTTGAACTTCTTACCGCTTTGGCAAGTGCACTGGACAAATAATAGTTATCAGCAAAGCCATTGCCTCTTTAACTTTTTTCGTGTGACGGCGAAGCAAACCATGTGCGTTACCGCCGTTAAAATCCAACTTATCATATACGAGATATACACCGTCTCAATACAGTGGAACTGCGGAATCTGAAACACGGTTGCAATCCATAAGAGACGGAAGCCGCATGCGCCCAAAAGTGATACTATCATCGGCAGTATGCTTTTTCCGATACCTCGCAAAGCACCCACCATCACGTCCATTATTCCGCAAAGAAAGTAAATCGCACATATATGCTTTAAACGAACCAAGCCCGCATCAACAGCATTCGAGCTTTCGGTATATAAGCCCAACAAAGGCTCTCCTAAAAGCATCACGCCTATTCCCAAAACCAAACCTGTTACGGTAACACATCCCAAAGCAGTATAAAGAATTCTGTTTACACGTTTATACTTTCCCGCACCAACGTTTTGCCCCATAAAGGATATTACGGCTTGATGAAAGGAATTCATTGCTACGTATACAAAGCCTTCAAGATTTGCTGCCGCCGAATTTCCCGCTATAACTGTTTTTCCGAAGGAATTTACGGCAGACTGTATTACGACGTTTGAAAGAGAAAACAACGTTCCCTGGAAACCCGCAGGAAGTCCTATTTTCAGAATTTGGACAAACATATCCTTGTGTATCTTTAAATTTTTAAATACAAGTCTTACAGCACTTTTTTCCCTAACCAGACATACAGTTACGAACACTGCGGAAATACATTGAGATACAACCGTTGCGATGGCAACGCCCGCAACACCTATTCCGACTATCACAACAAAAAAAAAGTTTAGTGCGACGTTTATTACGCCTGCAATCACAAGAAATATAAGCGGTCTTACGGTGTCTCCTATTGCTCTTAAAATCGCACTTCCGAAGTTATAAAGCACGGTAGCCGTCATTCCGACAAAATATATTCTTAGGTAAAGAGAGGCAAGCTCCAGAACTTCTCCCTCGGGTGTATTCATCAGAAGCAGTATTGCCGGAGCAAATACGATACCTATTATCGTCAATATAACTCCGCCGATAAGACTGAGTAAAATAGACGTATGTACCACTTGTTCCACCGCACCGTCATCCTTTGCGGCAAAGTACCTTGCAGTCAATACGTTCGTACCGACTGAAAGCCCTATAAAAACATTGGTCAACATATTTATAAGTGCTCCGGTAGAACCAACGGCCGCAAGTGCACTCTCGCCTGCATAACGTCCCACTATAATAACGTCTGCCGCATTAAACAAAAGCTGCAAAATGCCTGAAAACATCAACGGAACGGTAAACAGTAACATCTTTCCCAATATCGAGCCGTTGCACATATCTATTTCAAACAAACTTTTCTTTTTGGTAATTCCACCGGTATGCGCCGCCATTTTATACTCTGCTCTCCTTATTCTTGAAAATTATTCAGTAAGATCATAAAGCTTGCTGAATTTCTCATTAAGATACTCAATATAGTATTCTGCATCAAACTTACCGCACGCTGCTTCAAAAATCTCATTAGGTTCTTTTACCGAGCCGTAGTGATGTATCTTTTCCTTAAGCCAACCCGTAATCTCCGACAGATTTCCCTCGGCAAGTTTTTTATCATAATCGGTAATATCCTGCTTCATCTTGTAAAGCATCTGTGCCCCGTATGCACTTCCGAGCGCATAAGAAGGAAAATACCCAAATCCGCCGCCCGACCAATGTGAATCCTGAAGGCAGCCCTGCTTATCATCCGGCACTTCGACGCCTAAATATTCTTTGTAAAGTCTGTTCCACTCTGCGGGAACGTCCTTTGTATCAAGAGTTCCGTCTATAAGTCGCTTTTCAAGCTCATAGCGTACCATAACGTGAAGAGAATACGTAAGCTCATCGCTCTCCGTTCTTATAAGCGACGGTGTCACCGTATTTACCGCACGGTAAAACGAATCCGAATCTACACCTTCAAGCTGAGAAGCAAATAATGCTTTAATTTTCGGATAAATGAAAGATATAAACTCTTTTGACCTACCGATAATATTTTCGTAAAACCTGCTCTGGCTCTCATGGATACCCATGGATACACCACCCGATGCGGCGGTATAATTAAGCGAGTCGGCTACGCCCAGCTCATAAAGTGCATGTCCGCCCTCGTGAATGACACTGTACATTGACGATGCTATGTTATCCGTATAATAATGAGTCGTAATTCTTACGTCTTTATTGTTAAAGTTTGTTGTAAAAGGATGCTCAGACTCTCCTATTCCGCAATAATCCCTATTGATACCCATCACCGACATAAGGTAATCCGAAAGCTCTTCCTGTGCCGCTTTCGGGAATTCATTATTTAAGAAAGAAACGTCGGGCTGCTTTGCTTTACCGATTTTCTCGATAAGAGGAACAATTGCAAGACGTAATTTTTCAAAAAACAAGTCCAAAATCTCCATATTCATGCCTTGCTCGTACTCATTGAGCAAAGCATCATAGGGCAGTTTTTCAGAATCATAATACCCTGCGAATTTACGATTTTTCTCGACAATTTTTGCGAGGTAAGGCTCGAAAAGAGCATAATCGTTATCATTTTTAGCTTTTTCCCAAACAGACTGTGCCTCGTTAAGGAGCACGGTATACTCAACGTACTCATCTGCGGGAATTAAAGAAAGTCTTTTGTATTGCTTTCTTATGAGAAAAACCTCTCTGTTTGCCTGTTCATCAAGCTCGTCTGCATGCTCTTCGAGAAACGAAAGTAAAGCATCGTTTTCGGGCGAGGAAATAAGCTCGTATTCAGCCTGTGAAAGAACAGCCATCGTACGTCCTCTGCCATCATAAGTTCCTTTTGGTGCTACAGTTGCGGCATCATAATAAAGCACTCCCATTGCATGAGAATATGCCGCAAGCTTCTCCTCTAAAGTTCTCAGTGCCGCAAGTGCGGTTTCAACGTCATTGTAAATCATAAAACCTCCGTTTAAAAGTCGCCTATGGAAAGACTTGTTCCGAGCAACTCGCAAATATCATAAAATTTTCTTATCTCGTCATAATCTACGTCACGCTTCTTCTCTGCTCTAATCATAAGATTTTTAGGCGTGTCCAAGGGTGAAATATACTCAACCACCGAAACGTCATAACCGTATGCTTCAAGATATTTTGCGCGTAATCCGTCGGTAAGACTGTCTGCAATTCTCGCCTTCAATATTCCGTACTTCATAATATCTTCAAATCCCGGCAGAGAATAACCGGAATTCATCTCGCGGTGACAGCAAGGCACACAAACTATATTTTTCACACCGTGTTTCATTGCAAAATTAAGAGCCTTGTCCGTCGCCGTATCACACGCATGAAGGGTGAGAAGAAGGTCGTATTTTTCCTCGGGAACGTAATTCATAATATCGGTCTGCACAAACTCCATGTTACCATAGCCGAGCTCTGCCGCCATTTTTTTTGAATCCTCAATAACGATAGGATTGTAATCGAGCCCCGTAAAATAGCATTTTTTCCCGAGAACTTCTTTAATATAAAAATTAAGTACAAAAGACAAGTAGGACTTGCCGCAAGCACAGTCTATAATATGCACGGCGCGTTTGTTTCCCGCTCCGTTGCAAAGAGACACAAGCAAAGGGTGTATAAGCTCTACAAAATGGTCAATCTGATTGTACTTTCGTATCATATCATTTTTGACTTTACCGTTTTTTCCCATTATACCTATAACCGTAAGAAGTTTTGCGGCATCTCCTGCCTTTATATAATACTCACGGTTGCTCATAACCGCCGTTCCCGTATGCTGCTTTTGTCCTGCAGGAAGAGTAATGTCGGTAATAGTCGCTGCTTTGCTTCCGGAATAGGATTTCACGTCTTTACCGCTCGCCTCTACCGTAATAAACTTACCACGTTCATTGTAAGTAAATACCATACCGTCATAGTCAGCCATCTTTAAAAGCACAAACTCAATAAGCGCCTCTGCGCTTAGGGTATTCTTCTCTCCGCAAAAAATAAAAGACAAAAGCTTATTCTCTGCAGAAGCCGTCGCATTAAAAGAAAACTCCTTCATGCCGGCAGTAAATTTAACGTCTATTTTTTCAAAAAAATCCGCACTTTCTTCAAATCGTGCAATAATCCCTGTCAGAAAGAAGCGTGCCTTGTCAATTGTCTGCTTGTTCATTATTTACTCCTTCAATCCTTTTTCCTTCAATTTCTCCAATTCCTGCTCAGAAAGTTCTCTGTACTCTCCGAGGTCTAAATCATCATCAAGCATTACTCCGCCGATAGATATACGTTTTAAGTACGTAACCTGCATTCTTCTTGCCAGAAACATTCTTTTAACCTGATGAAATTTTCCTTCGCATATCGTTACGTGAACGGTACAGCTTTGTTCAGACGTTGTAAGAATTTCCAGCTTTGCAGGCATGCATCTGTATCCGTCTGCCAGTGTAATTCCCTCAGCAAAAGCCTTGATATCATCAACTCCCGCAACACCGTTTATTCTGCAAAAATATACCTTTTCGACGCGGCGGTTCGGCGTAATGATATCATGAATAAAACCGCCGTCATTTGTAAGAAGCAAAAAGCCCTCGGAATCAATATCAAGTCTGCCCGCAGGGGAAAGCTCATAGTGCGCAAAATCTTCACCGATAAGGTCTGTTGCGACTGTTTTTCTTCCGTAGTCCTCAGTAGCCGACAAAACGCCCGCAGGCTTGTTCATCATAAGATATACGTATTTTTTATACTGTACTTCTTTCCCAAGCACCGTTACAACGTCTGTGTTTTCATCAATAATCGCCGCCGCATCCTTTGTCTCAACACCGTTTATGCACACGACGCCTTGCTTTACAAGCTTCTTTACATCCTTTCGGGAACCGCAGCCCATGTTGGCTAATAATTTATCAAGCCTCATGTATGTCTCCTCCATCCCTTTGGGTACATATTCTTCATGGACATTCCGTTAAGCTGTCCCATTCCCACAACAAAATCACCTGCAAGCACGGCGCATATTCCGCTTAGTTTTCCTTTTGAAAGGTCCTCAAAGGAAAGCTCCTTGCCGTCTGAAAAAATTCTCCACGAAGGGTTTGCAAGCATAGTTTCGCCTTTTAAGTAGCTTTTTATATCATTTCCTTCCGGATCAAGGCTTATTTCAAGCTTAAAGTCACCTTTATTGCACGCCATTGCGAAGGGGTGTGAGGGTTTAAAGTCTGCATACTCCACGGAGCCCATGAAAACGCCTGCCCGTGCGACCTTAAGTCCGTCAATATCCGGCGGTGTTACCGGCAAATAGTAAAGATTGGTGCCCATGAGGAAATAACTGCCCTCCCAAGGGCTTCCCTGCATATTATTTTTATAGAACTCTCTTAGCTTCACGGGCGTTTCTTTAAGGAGCTTGTAGCTTTTTTTAAGATGCAGTTCTTCTCGTCTCTTGCGTTTTTCCCTTTTGTTGTTATGTGTAACGTTAGCTTCGCAACCGTCCTCGTAAACTTCTGATTCGCCCTTCTTTAAAAGAACAGTAAAGTGACCTTCGCCTCTTATCTTGTGCGGGAAAAGACGTGCGGCTCGTTCTAAGCCGTAACCGTTATCCTTATTCTCGCAAAACTCAGGACGGCCCTCACTGATCGCGCCGGGACGTTTAATCTCCATGACTGTATATTCCGGATGCCTGTCTATAAAGCTTTCGATTGTTTTTTCATTTTCAAGAGGAGCAAACGTACATGTTGAATACACCAAGCATCCGCCTTTTTTCAACATTCGGTCAACGTACTCTAATATTTCATCCTGCATCTCTCTGCATTTTTCCGATTTGAAGCTCTCCCAGCTTTTTACGGCCTGTTCGTCTTTTCTGAACATTCCCTCGCCCGAGCAGGGAGCATCAACTATTATCTTGTCAAAAAACTCCGAAAACTTCTCTGCAAGATTCTGCGGAGTCTCATTGGTAATTACGGCGTTTCGTATGCCCGCCATTTCAATATTTTTAACAAGTGCTTTTGTACGCTCCTCGTTTATATCATTTGAAACAAGAAGCCCCTCTCCGGCAAGTCCGCATGCGGCCTGAGTTGATTTTCCTCCGGGCGCTGCACAAATATCAAGAACACGCTCTCCCGGTTTACATTCTGCCGCAGATGCCGGAAACATGGCACTCGGCTCCTGAATATAATATAAACCTGCATGATAATAAGCATGTCTTCCCGGCTGACCGTCTACGTAATAAAAGCCATCAGCGCACCACGGGATATTGCCGTCGAGAGTAATTATTCCCGATACAAGCTCCGGAAATGTTTCTTTTTGGGTTTTAAGCGTATTAACTCTTATGCCGTATGAACGTTCCTCATCCAATGATTTCACGTACGAATCAAGTTCGTCTCCTAAAAGAGCCTTCATATTCTCTTTAAATTGCTCCGGAAGCTTCAAGGTTACATTCCTCCTGAAAATATCTGATAATTGTAATAGTAATTGCTCCGTACAATGCGTTACTGACGTTTCCACGTCGTAGGAACGAACAACAAAAGCAACGGAAAAACTTCAAGACGGCCTGCCAGCATATCGAAGATCATCACGTATTTTGACAAATCGGACAGCGCTGAGTAGTTTGACATCGGACCTACGGCACCCAGTCCCGGTCCTATATTGTTAAAAGTCGCCGTCACTGCAGTAAATGTACTGGAAAAATCCAAATTGTCAAGTGACACAAGGAGTATCGATGCCGTAAAAATAAGTGCGTAGGCGAACAAATAAATATTTATGTTTCTTAAGGTTTCATGCTCAACTTTTTTACCGTCAAGCTTTAAAACACGCACGGTTTTGGGATGTATAAAACGGAACAATTCTTTTCTTACAGCCTTACCCGATACAAGAATACGGCTTACCTTAATTCCTCCGCCCGTACTTCCGGCACAGGCACCTATAAACATTAACAAAACAAGCACCATCTGCGAAAACAAAGGCCATAAATTAAAGTCTGCTGTCGCAAATCCGGTCGTGGTAATAATCGATGCTACCTGGAATGCCGCCTGTCTGAATGCCTCTGCAGCAGTAGGATACAAGTCTCTTATGTTTAAAGTAATGAATAAAATTGCCAGACCTATTATTATAAAGTAACAACGCACCTCTTCGTTCTTAAAGATCTCCTTAGGCTTACGCATCAAAAGAAGAAAATACACGTTAAAGTTCACACCGAAGAGAATCATAAAAATCGTGATAATCGTCTGATGGGCGACTGAATACGATGCCATGCCGTCGGTATGTACGGCAAAACCACCCGTTCCTGCCGTACCGAAAGAAATCGTTATTGCATCAAAAAGAGGCATTTTTGTCACTATAAGAAGTAACAACTGCACAAGAGTCATCATAACGTAAATAATATATAACAAAGAAGCAGAGTCCCTCAGTTTGGGCACAAGCTTACTTACAATAGGCCCGGGGCTCTCAGCACGAAGGAGATGAATAGTCTGTCCGCCGCCTACCATCGGTAAAATCGCAAGCATGAATACCAAAACACCCATTCCGCCGATCCAATGTGTAAAGCTTCGCCACATTAACATACATCTGGAAAGACTGTCAACGTCTGTAAGTATGCTCGCACCTGTTGTGGTAAAACCTGAAACAGTCTCAAACAACGCATCGGTAAAGCTCGGAATTTCACCGCTTATAACAAACGGAAGTGCTCCTGCGATACTAAGAATAATCCATCCGAGAGCAACAACAACAAATCCCTCTTTTGCATAAAAAGTTTTTTTCTTCGGCTTACGTACGGTAAGCATTATTCCCAAAAGAAGCATTCCCAAGGCAACCCAAACAAAAGAAAAGCCTGCACTTTCACGGTAAATAAACGCCGTGGCACAAGGAAGCAGCATAAGAACCGCCTCTACGTTCAAAATCCACCCCAGAAGGTAAAATACCATCTTTAAATTCATAACTAAATCTCACATTCTCCCGGTACATATGATGTACAAACTGCAGTCAATTCGCCAAAATATCGTTAATGTCACTGAGTCCCGTATTAGCGGTAACTATAATTACGGTGTCGCCAAGCTCGATAGTGTCCTGACCACCGGGTATGATAATTTTACCTTTTCGGTTAATACAAGCAACCAAAAGTCCTGTTTTTAACTTTAAAGAAACAAGCGGACAGCCGAGTAACGCAGACTGAGTACGAACCCTGAACTCAAGAGCCTCAACTCGGTCGTCAGCCATTTTGTAAAGAGTCTCAACATTACTTCCGACTGAATTTTGCATTGCTCTTACGTATCTTAAAATACGCTCTGCGGTTATGTGTCTCGGAGAAATAATGCTGCCTACCGGCATTTCCGCTACAATCTCACCGAGAGAAGAGCTGTTTACCATAGTTATAATTTTAGCATTTGATTTAGCGGCAGTATATAAAGAGAGCAATACGTTTTCCTCGTCCATATCAGTCAGAGCCGCAAAGGCCCCCGCACTCTCCAAGCCTTCTTCCAGCATAAGCGAGTGGTCGCTTCCGCTTCCGTGCAATATAACCGCTTTGGGAAGCAGCTCACTGAGTTCTTCACAGCGAGCCTTGTCCTGCTCTACGATTTTTACCTTTATACCGTCGTCAATCAGACGCTCTGCCAAATAATATGATATCTTGCCGCCGCCTGCTATCATAAGATTATTTATGCGTCCCGAAAGCGCACCCGCCCATTTAAAGAACTTTGCAATTTGGCGGTGGGGTGCAACAACCGAAATTTTATCGTCTTTTTGAATAACAAAATCACCGGTAGGAATAAATACTTCGTTTCCGCGTTCCACAACGCATACCAATAAGTGTGTATGTACACTTTGAGAAATATCTCTTATTCGCATACCGTTAAGCGGAGATTTTTCCGGAACTATAACCTTGAAAATCTCTACTCTGCCCTTAGCAAAGGAATCCACCTTAATGGCAGACGGAAATCTGATAACCTTTGCAATTTCCTGTGCCGCCGTGTACTCGGGATTTATCGACATAGAAAGGCCCAAATCCTCCTGTATAAGGCTCATCTCCTTGGAATATTCGGGATTTCTTACACGCGCAATTGTACTTTTGACACCGAGTTTCTTTCCGATAAGACAACACAAAAGATTCAGCTCATCCATCGGGGTAACTGCAATGAGCAAGTCAGCCTTATCAGCGCCCGCTTCAAGCAAAACAGAAGCACTTGCCCCGTTACCTGCAATGCTTATAATATCCAATGTGTCGGCAAAACCCTCCAATTGCTCCGGATTTCTTTCTATAACCACAATTTCATGATTTTCACGATCAAGCTGCTCGGCAAGTGTCTTTCCCACTTTACCGCAACCGACAATAATAATTCGCATATCGTCCTCCGATTTCTTTCCGGAATTTTAAAAATTCACGAATACAACTATACCACATATATCAAATTTTGAAAAGTGGTTAAATCTTTATTCGCAACGTTCTCAGGTACTCTTTTCTATCCTCACTTATACGCTTACTTTCTATGGCTTTTTGAATCGTCTTGTTATGAATCCAAGTAGGCAAGCGCTTTTCCGCAAGATACGGTATAATGCATTCGTACTGTTTTGCCAATGCGGTTGCAAAATACCAGGCAATCATCATATTTATGTAATATTCTTCCGAACGTATTTGTGCAACACGTTCTGCGTATTCTTGTTTGAAATTATCATCAAGAAAAAATGACATGAGTAACTTTATTGCAAAACGTACCGTATAGGTATGCTTCGAGTCAAGCCACTTGTTTATCTGTTTCTTCAGGCGTTCAGGTTCTTTTACAAGCCCCTTTGGATTCATCATGTCGCACGTAGCCCAATTATCTACGTACGGTAAAAAACGCTCAAGCTCTGACGTTATGCCGTCAAACGGTTTAATTTGCTCTATAAGGAAGGCATGCAAATTATCTTCTTCAT
>JAZPZG010000064.1:0-17589 GCA_045544575.1 Clostridia bacterium | reverse complement strand
CATTCAGGTGTACAAACAGTATCCCCGATATTAAGCTCTGCGATTCCTGCAACCACAACTATATCACCGGCAGAGGCTTCATTAACCTCTACTTTATTTAACCCCTTAAACTTGTACAAATAATTTATACGACCGCTTTTTTTAGTTCCGTTCGGTGAACACACAACAACGCTCTGTCCATTGCTGATGCGTCCGCGGTCAACCCTTGCAACGCCTATTCTGCCCACGTAATCATCGGCAGTTACGTTTGAAATAAGCATTCTGAAAGGAGCCTCTACGTCAACGGCAGGTCCCGGAATTTCATTTATAATAGCCTCATATAAAGGCTCAAGATTCTTCTTGTCACCGCCGTCGGGAGAAAGCGAAGCATACCCGTCACGAGAAGATGCATACACAACAGGGAAATCAAGCTGTTCATCATCTGCACCCAAATCCATAAATAGTTCAAAAACCTCATCGAGCACCTCGAGCGGTCTTGCCCCGTCACGGTCAATTTTATTAATAACAACAATAGGCTTTAACTTCATGGCAAGAGCTTTGGTAAGCACAAATCTTGTCTGAGGCATCGCTCCCTCAAACGCATCTACAAGCAGCAATACGCCGTCGCACATACCGAGAACTCGCTCAACCTCTCCGCCGAAATCCGCATGTCCGGGGGTATCAACAATATTTATAGTATAATCTTTATACTGTAAAGACGTGTTTTTGGACAAAATCGTGATACCTCTTTCTCTTTCAAGGTCGTTGCTGTCCATAACTCTGTCCGCTACAACTTCATTATCACGAAACGTACCGCTCTGTTTAAGCAAACCATCCACCATGGTGGTCTTACCATGGTCTACGTGTGCAATAATCGCTATATTTCTTACTTTTTCTCTTATCTCAATCACGGAATTAATACTCCTTTTTAATAATTAATTATACCAAACCAATGTACATTCTACCACTACACCACAAATAATTCAATAGTACAAAAAAAGAAACCGCACCTTTCGCCATTATCAGCGAAAGGTGCGGTATAGTCGCGATTATTTTTTATAAGAGCTTATGCAACGCTCACTTCACCGCAACCATAGAATGCATCTTCAGCAATCGTAGCACCTGCTGCGAAAGCAACCTTTTCAAGTGCAGTACAGTTGTTGAAAGCTCTTGCTGCTACAACGGAAGCTGAAGAAACAACTTCTTTAATCGTTGTACAACCGCTGAACGCAAAGTCAGAAATAACAGTTACGCTCTCAGGAAGAGTAATCTTTTCAAGCAAGTAAGTACCTTCAAAAGCACCGCCTATAACTGTCTTAACAGCAGGATCCTCAGCAGTAAATACAGTCTCCTTTTCAAAGGCGTTGTACTTTACAAGAATACCGTCACCTACAACTACGAACTTATCAAAAGTTTTATCAAACCAAAGAGTATTACTGAAAGCATACTCGCCAACCTCTGTCACGGCCTCGGGAACATAGAGTTCTTCAAGGGCAATGCAGTTAAAGAAAGCATACTTGCCGATCTTTGTAACAGTTTCCGGAATATATACGGAGTTAAGCTTTGCACAGCCGTAGAATGCATAGTCTGCAATCTCTGTAAGGCCGTCGGGAAGAACAATCTCAACAAGATTCTTGCAACCGTAGAATGCCTTTTCACCGATAGAAGTAACGGTAGAAGGAATAGTAATTGAAACAAGGTTCTCCGCATAGTAGAAAGCGTAGTCACCGATTGAAGTAACACCCTCGGGAATAATGATGGAAGATGCTGTCTTACTGTCATAGAACATCTTATCGGTAATCTCAGTAACACCGTCAAGCTCAGAAGCTATGTAATTCACGTCACCGGGAAGCTGTGTATAATCGCAATCAACGGCCTTAATAAGTACACCGTTTCCTATAACAAGAAGATTGCTCTCTGCTGTTCCGTTCCAGTTGTCAAACCAAGGATTAGCATAGAATGCATAAGAACCCACAGTTGAAAGCTTAGTTCCGAAAACCGAAAGATCTGTAATATTGAGTGAAGTACAGTAGCTAAAAGCACCTGCTCCGATTTCAACAAGCTTATCGGAAGCTTTAATATCAGTAACGGATTCACAATTGAAGAAAGCAAACTCGCCGATAGTATTAACTCCATCGGACAGATCAACAACAGGCTTCACACCGAACTCATTGACTGTATTTTCGGGATTTGCAGTAGCATCGGGAGCTGCTGTAGCAGTATTCTTCTTCGGCTTATCGGGAGATACAGCATCAAGCATTACACATCCGTCAAACGCATGTGCACCTATGGATGTTACTTTTCCGGGCATAACAACTGCCACAAGATTTTCACATTCTGCAAATGCAAACTCAGGAATTTCAGTTATCTGAGAAGAAAGCTCAACGTACTTAAGACTCTTAAAGCCTTGGAAAGCACCCTTTCCGAGAGAAATAACTACGTTACTGAGAGAAACTTTTTCAATTTCATCAGCACATTCAGCAAGTGCTCCGGGAGCGATGCATTTAACCTTTGCATCAAGATCAAGTGTAACCAAACCGCTGTCATCGGGCTCAACGTCGCTGACTCTTACGTTTGAATAATACACGAGCACACCCTTACCTATAATAACAAAAGCATCCTTGTCTTTCTCGGGAGTCTTAGCCTTAGCGATAGACTCATCAAGCCACTTTGTTCCGGTAAATGCATCGTATCCTATGCCTGTAACCGCAGTAAGATTCGTAGCATCCGCAAAGGACTCACAGCCATAGAAAACTTCATCGTTTATAGTAGTAAGGAGATTAGCCTTGATGCCCTCAAGAGAAACACATCCATAGAACGCTCTGTCATTAATTTCTTTAAGATTATCAAAATCCAAAGACTTAAGAGCAGTACAACCCTCAAATACACTCTCGTTAAGAGTAACAATGTTCTTTGAGAGAACAGCTGTTTCAAGAGCTGAACAGTTATAAAAAGCATACTTTCCTACAGAAGAAGTATTGGTCTTAGACTCAAACTTGGTAAGAGACGTACAGTCCGCAAATGCGTACTCGCCAACCTTCGTTACCAAAGCGGGCAAAGAAATCTCTTTAAGAGAAGTACATCCGCTGAAAGCATAGTCACCGATCTCGGTAACTGTATTTGTAAAAGTAACAGTCTCAACAGTTGTGCAATCACGGAAAGCATTATCATCGATAATAATAACACCCTCAGGAATAACAACATCTTTTTCATCACCGATATATGCCTTTAAAATAACGCCGTCCATACAGAACTTAGATGCATCGTACGAAATCTCCGTATCGGGCAACTCAGTAGCGGAAGGTGCATCCGTAATCACGGGAGTGGGAGTCTCTGTAACTTCAGGCTCTTCTTCATTACATCCCGCAAACAGACAAAAAACTGCACATAACACGGCAATGACTGTCAAAAGCTTCTTCATAAGAAAATCATCCTCCATAGAATCGCAAATTCTTTTCTATATTCTTCTATAAATTCAATTATAGCTAAAATTTAATTGCAAGTCAATAAGCAAGCAATAATTTTAAAATTAAAACCGCCCACCGGATAGCAGGCGGTCTTTACTTTAAAATACTCACGTAACGTGCTTAAAAATTCTTATTAAACGTCCTTAATTGAGAGATCAAGTCTGCCCATCTTATCATATCCGATGAATTTAACCTTAACAACGTCGCCTTCACGTACTACGTCTTCAACTTTCTCAACTCTGAACTTTGCAAGCTTGGAAATGTGAACAAGGCCTTCCTGTCCGGGCAAGAACTCTACAAATGCACCGAACTGCATGATTCTTGTAACCTTACCCTCGAACACCTCGCCTACTTCAAGATTACCGGTAATTCCGTCGATAATCTTCATAGCGCGCTTAGCATTCTCTTCCTCTATGCAAGCAATGAATATTTTACCTGTCTCATCGATATCGATTTTAACACCTGTCTCATCGATAATCTTATTGATGGTCTTTCCGCCGCTGCCGATAACGTCTCTGATCTTATCGGGGTTAATTTGCATTGTGAACATCTTGGGAGCATACTTTGAAACGCTGCTTCTGGGAGCTTCAATGCAAGGAAGAATGATTTCGTTAAGGATCTGCATTCTGCCCTTTCTTGTAAGCTCGAATGCCTGACGGATAACCTCATATGAAAGGCCCTGAACCTTAATATCAACCTGAATAGCCGTGATACCCTTTTCAGTACCTGCTACCTTAAAGTCCATATCACCGAAGAAGTCCTCGATGCCCTGAATATCCATAAAGGTAATGAAATCATCTTCATCATCTTCGCTTGTAACGAGACCTGCGGAGATACCTGCAACAGGAGCCTTAATCGGAACGCCTGCATCCATAAGAGCAAGAGTCGAACCGCAAACACTTCCCTGTGAAGTAGAACCGTTAGACATAAGAACCTCGGAAACGAGTCTTATAGCATAAGGGAATTCGTCAGCAGAAGGAATAACGGGCTCAAGAGCTCTCTCAGCGAGTGCACCGTGTCCGATTTCACGACGTCCGGGACCTCTTGAAGTCTTTGCTTCACCTACACTGTATGAAGGGAAATTATAATGGTGCATATATCTCTTCTTGTCATCTGTGTCGATGCCGTCAAGAATCTGAATTTCAGACATGGGACCGAGTGTTGCAATTGTAAGAACCTGAGTCTGACCTCTCTTAAAGAGACCCGAACCATGAGTTCTGGGGAGAACTGAAACCTCAGCGCTGAGAGGTCTGATCTCATCAAGAGCTCTGCCGTCAACACGCTTGTGCTCCTTTAAGATGTAGTTTCTTACAACTGTCTTCTGGAGCTTGTAAATTGCCTCGTTGATAACTGCCGTCATCTCAGGATACTTCTCTGCAAGAGCCTCCTGAACGTCTGCTGTAAGTGCATCAACAGCATCGTCTCTTACGGTCTTGTCAACTGCAAGAACAGCTTCCTTCATTCTGTCGTGAGCAATTGCCTTTACGTCTGCATAGAGGTCAGCGGGAACTGCACAAGACTCATACTCAAACTTGGGCTTACCGACTTCTGCAACGATAGAATCAATAAATTCACAGATTTTCTTAATAGTTCCGTGGCCCTTGATAATAGCCTTAAGCATCACGTCCTCGGGAACCTCGTTAGCTCCTGCCTCTACCATGGTAATCTTGTCCTTGGTACCTGCAAGAGTTACGTACATATCGCTTCTGTTTCTCTGCTCGAGATTGGGGTTGATAACAACCTCACCGTCTACAAGGCCCAATACAACACCGCCGATAGGTCCGTTAAAAGGAATATCGGAAATAGAGATAGCAGCAGAAGTACCGATCATTGCAGCAATTTCAGGAGAATTGTCCTGATCAACCGAAAGAACGGTATTTATAACAACAACGTCATTTCTGAGATCCTTAGGAAAAAGAGGTCTTATAGGTCTGTCGATAACTCTCGAAGTAAGAATAGCCTTTTCAGAGGGTTTTCCTTCTCTCTTAATAAAACCGCCGGGAATCTTACCTACAGAGTAAAGCTTCTCCTCATAATCAACACTGAGAGGGAAAAAGTCGATTCCGTCTCTGGGCTTCTTAGAAGCCGTAACAGTCGAAATAACAACGGTATCGCCGTATCTTACGAGTACTGCGCCGTTTGCAAGCTGTGCCATCTTACCTGTTTCGATTGTAAGAGTTCTTCCTGCGAGCTGTGTAGTAAAAGTTTTAAACATTTTTTCTTTTTGTCTGCCCGATCTGCCGCATCTCCCAAAAGCAAAATTAAAAATTCCGCAGGCGGCCCACCACCGAGCAAACTCCTCCTATTCTGTAAATATATAAATAAAAGGCTACAGACCGCTGCGGATATTGACCTTAGAAGCCTGTAACCTTTCAAATCGAAAATAAAAATTACTTTCTGAGACCCAACTTTTCAACGAGTGCACGATATCTCTCAACGTCAATCTTTGTAAGGTAGTTGAGAAGACCTCTTCTCTGTCCTACGAGAAGGAGAAGACCTCTTCTTGAGTGGTGGTCCTTCTTGTGTGTCTTAAGGTGCTCGTTGAGGTGATTGATTCTCTCTGTAAGAATCGCAACCTGAACCTCAGGTGAACCTGTGTCGCCCTCGTGAGTAGCATACTCTTTGATAATTTCTTGCTTTCTTTCCTTTGTCATAATAAAAATCTCCTTTTTTAATAATCGCCGCAATCTGAGTTCGGGTCGGAGTGTCCGCGCACTAAGAAGCGGTTAACCTTTGGTATTATATCAGTTTTATTTTGTGTTGTAAAGTATTTTTTTATTTAATTTTCCATAAAAAGACAAGGGACGGTTCTTTGTCCAATCAACACCTCTATCCCAGCGGATACTTCTCTGCATTCACAAGATATCTTCTTATAGCCACAACGTCGGCCATATTTACCTTGCCGTCTTTATTAACGTCTGCGTTTGCAAGAACAGCTACCCGGTAGCTCTCTGAGTTTACAAGATAGCGGCGTATAGCCACAACGTCTGCCATGTTAATTTTGGAATTTCCCGTTGCATCACCGTAAACAATCTCCGTTGCGGGAGGCTCGTCAGGCGTTGCGGTAGGTTGCTCGGTAGGAATTTCAGTAGGAGCTTCGTCAGGCTGCTCCAAAAGCGATTTAAACTCAACGTTTTCGGTGGTCAGTTCTACGTAGCCGTACAGACCGTTACTGTACTTGATTTTGCCCCATACTTTGCCGTTTTCATGTAAAACCTCTAACACCTCAATAATATCGTTTGGTTTAAGCGAAATACGCGTTATATTCCCGCCGGAGGCATCCGAATTTTCCGGCGTTACAAATAATGTACGGATAACCCTGTAGATTCCCTCAGTCGTGTAATAACCGTCTTCTATGTAGGGATTTTCAGTAGGCACGGCGGTTACAGGAGGCTCCGTTGCAGGTGCAGTAGTAGGCGTATCCGTCGCAGGCGTAGCGGTAGGCGCGCTCGTTTCAGGAGGAACTGCTTTAACGGTAATGACCGCCTTATCCCCTACTATCTTTACCGGCTTACAAGAAGCATTGTAAGTATTGCTTTCATCAAAGCTCACCGTAAAATCATAGTCTCCCTCTGCCCCGTCCTTGCATTTAAAAACAAAGCTGTACGTAACGCCCGCAACAGTATCTCCGCAAACGGGGTCTTTTGCTGCAAAGTTAGCCTTGGCAAATCCCTCCCGGGTGCTCTTTCCTATAAGCCAGTCCTCACTGTGACCGTTTTCTGCAATTTCAAAGGCATTTTGATCGTACTCAATTTCAAGGGCAATCGAAGCCATATTTTCAATAGCAAAAGGCATCGTGATCTCAAG
This sequence comes from Clostridia bacterium, assembly GCA_045544575.1. Taxonomy (GTDB): domain Bacteria; phylum Bacillota; class Clostridia; order UBA1212; family UBA1212; genus RGIG8523. The sequence goes on along the minus strand of JAZPZG010000064.1, from coordinate 10,336 downwards.
TATAGCATTATCTCCTGCAAAAACAGTCTCTGTCTTAAAGCCTACGCCTCCCAAATCAGCCTCAATATAAGCCTTGGCGCTGTCAAGATCGTAGAAAAATGCAAGGCTCTCAACGTCGCACGTAGCACCCGGGGTGTTCACGGGATCAAGTCTCATCCAATACTTTTCTCCTTGCCAGATACTGTTCTCATACGGTGCAAGAAATCCGTCTCCCGTATCAAGTATAACGTACGTCCAATCAGATGAAGAAACGGTCACGCTGTCGCCTACAATATCCGAAAAATAGAAGCTGTCATTAGCAGCAAGCACCTCCGTAATACCGCTTGCATTATCACCGGTAAGCCTCATCTTAACAACGGCAACTCTCGCATAATCAAGGTCAAGCGCAGGTACGGAGTCAAGATTCGGATAAAGATTTCCGTCACCCGTCGTATCAGTAAAACTAACGTATTTTCCGTTGTCGGTAGCAGTTCCGTTGAACGCATAATATCCTTGCTCGGCAAAATTCCACGACCAAACCGGAGTACCGTCCTCGGGGATGTCAGATGCATAAATGCTTTTTACCGAAGACACTCTGTAATCGTCAATAATAACGGAGCTTTCCAATAAATAGTCAGACCAAAGATCGACCCTAAGAGCAGTTATGTTAGTTACGGGAGCTACAAATTGAGAAGTGCCGTAAGGCTTATACTCACCGTTAATAAATACGCTGTACTCGGCAGAGCCTTTTGTAAAAAGAAATCCCAGCGTATACGTTGTATCGAGCTGTAACGACGCGACGTGCTTGCTCATATATTCATCGCCTAACGTATAAAGATGGCCCATGTTGTCGTCTTCGAAAACGATAGCAGCATACGCACCGCCCGTATCTTCGTTACCGGTTTCGGGAGCTGCCGCATCGGTTGCACAGAAAACAAGATTTCCTCCGAGAAGCTCTATCTTAAGGGTAAATTCAATTAAAATACTATTGGTATTATAATTTTTATTCCAACACCTTATATCTGCATAATTTCCGATCCTTAGAGATTTATTTCCCTCAAGCGCACCGTCCGTCTCAATAAAAAGGTCCCCGACTGCATGGTCGACCTCAAGAGACGAGGCATCAACGTCGCTTGCATCTTCAAAAGTCCATTCATCAAGAACTGAAAGCTTCCTATACGATACTGCAACGCCGGTCTCTCTTTCCGCTGTCACTTCAGCGTTTGAATTCGACGTAATAAATGATGGCAATATCATGGACACCGACAATAAAAAAGCAATAAATCGTTTCATATATCCTCCCTTATTGAACAACAGCACCGCATTGGTGATAAAATAAATATAATTATTCGCAACTGCTTTGTTAGTATAAATCATTATATCATTTTACTGTTAAATGTCAATGCAAAAGGTACGGTTCGAGGAAGACAGGGGACGGTTCTGTGTCTCTCCAAACCAAGACACAGAACCGTCCCCTGTCTTCCGTCCCCTGTCTTCTCAGTATCCGTACTTCTTTTTCTTTGCAAAAAGAAACATCGCAAATATCACAACTGCCATTGCCTCGGCAACCACAACAGAGAGCCAAATACCGTCAATATCAAATACCAGCGGCAAAATCAAAACCGCGGCAATCTGAAAAACCAAGGTCCGCAAAAATGAAATTGCGGCAGAGGTGATGCCGTCGTTCAGCGCCGTAAAAAAGCCTGAACCGAAAATAGCAAGACCCGCAAACAGAAAAGAAAAAGAAAAAATACGAAAGCCGTGCTTTGTCATCTCAAAAAGAGCTTCGTCATATCCCACAAAAAGACGTGACAGTGTACCGCTAAGGAGCATCGCTGAAGCCAACATACAAACTGAAAAGGAACAAATTATCACACAACTTTTTCGAAGCAAGCTTTTTAACTCTTTACGGTTACACGCACCGAAGTGAAAGCTTATTATGGGAGCCGTACCTATACTGTACCCTATGAATGCCGCAATAAAAACGAAATTCACGTACATCATAACGCCGTATGCAGAAATACCGTCCTCACCCGCATACTTTAACAGCTGCACGTTGTACAGCATACTCACAAGGGACATGGAGACGTTGCTCATAAGCTCCGAAGAACCGTTAACACATACTTTTAAGAGAGCTCTGCCGTCAAAATGCGTTTTTACGATTTTTAAAAGAGACGAATTCGGTTTGATGAAATAAATAAGAGGAATAATCCCGCCTACCGCCTGGCTGAGCGCCGTAGCAACGGCGGCACCTTCAAGACCCCATCCAAAAACCGCAACGAGCAAAGCATCAAGAACTATATTCGTAACGCCAGATGCCACTGTCACCCAAAGACCTAATCTCGGTTTTTCCGCCGTAATAAAAAAGCTTTGAAATTCCAGCTGTAATACGTATGCAGGAAGCGCAAGCAATATCACACGACTGTAACGTACACAATCGGAAAGAAGCTCTCCCTCTGCCCCCAAAAAAGCCGCAACAGGCCCTGCAAAGACAATCCCAAAAATCGCCAAAAGAATTCCGAGAACAAGAGAAACAAACACGAGCATCGAAAAATTCTCGTTAGCCTTTTTGTGTTCACCCTCTCCCATGTTCTTTGCAACAAGTGCACTTCCGCCGGTTCCGAACATGAAGCCTACAGTACCCAGTATCATCAAAAAAGGCATTATAAAATTCACAGCCGCAAAAGATGTCTTTCCGACAAAATTAGACACAAAAAAACCGTCAACAACTCCGTAAATTGACGTGAATATCATCATTATAATCGACGGAAGCGTAAAACGCAAAAGTCTGCCGTAAGAAAAGCTGTCAGAAAGCCTTATTTCCTTTTTCATAAAATTCCTTTTCCGTTACCATAAATTTTAGAGCTCCAATTTGCTACATTGTATGAAAATAACATGCACCATGCCATTTGTCAATAACATTCATTACCATTTACAAAAAAACAAAACTGCTGTTATCATATTACTACTCCGCAGCGCAGGGCACATTACCCCTATCCGGTGCGGAAATATAATGCAAAGGAGAGAATATTTTATGAAAAAAAGATTCTTTACCTGTGTTGCGGCAATTCTTTTTGTCGTATCACTCTTTTTAACAAGCATACCGCAAAGTGCGGCGGCGAGCAACGAGCCTGCTTATGCAGGAACGGTAAGAACCTCATGGGGTATGCTTAACGTAAGGTCAAGTGCCTCACAAAACAGTAATATTATCGCTACGCTGTCAAACGGTTCATACGTTTCAATTATTGAACAAAGCGGCGACTTTTACAAGGTTATTTATGCCGCCGGAAAAACAGGCTATTGTCATGAAGATTACGTGAAGGAAGTTTCGGGCAGTACAAAAGCGTATGTAAAAACAAGCTCTACTTCACTCAATATCAGAAGCGGTCCTTCCACGAGCTATGGTATTATCGGTGCAATTTCAAAAGGCAGTACCGTCATAATACTTTCCCATCACGGAAACTTTTGTAAAATACTTTACAACGGAAACAAAACAGGCTACGTTTCAGCAGCGTATTTGTCAACAACCCAGACAACATCTCCCTCAGGAAAAATCACACTGTCTGTACCAAGCTTTAAGCAATACGACAGCCGTTGGAGCAACGTAAAGCTCGGAAAATCTTCCAGAACAATTGCGCAATCGGGATGTCTTACAACTGCTATTGCAATGGAGCGTTCCTACACTTACGGCTATACGGTCACCCCGGCTGCCGTTGCAAGAACCTCGTCATACACCTCGGGCGGTTCAATCTATTGGCCGGCTGAGTATGCATTTATAACGGGAAGCGGATACCTTACAAAAATTCTGAATCTTTTAAAGCAGGGAAAACCGGTAATCGTTGGATGTAAAACAAGCTACGGCAATCAGCACTGGGTCGTTGTAACAGGCTATACACCGAACGGAAGTGTAACTGCAGACGACTTCAGTGTAAACGATCCCGGCTCCTCTACCCGTAAAACTTTAAGTTCTTTCTTTAACGCGTTTCCCATATTTTACAAGGCTGCATACAGGAAATAATTCGGACAGACACAAAAATATTTAAATTCTCATATAATGTCTTAATATAAAGCACTGCCAACGGGGTGTTCATATGTCAAGTGATGCGAAAAGCTCTTTTATTTCAAACGGTATGGTACTGAAAAAGCCTTTAAGCAGCGATGAAGAAGCAAGATATGCACAAATGATGAAACAAGGCGATAAGGATGCTGCGAATATTCTCGTAGAGCACAACCTTCGCCTTGTTGCACATATTGCAAAGAAATATGCAGGAACAAATTATCCGCAAGACGATTTGATGTCAATCGGTACAATCGGTCTCATAAAAGCGGTCAACTCATTTGACTCCGATAAAGGAAATAAGCTTGGCACATATGCGGTACGTTGTATAGAAAATGCAATATAAACAAAAAGACGATAAATAATTCTTGCGAAAATATTTTCGATATGTTATTATACTCCTATACTTTTACGGGAGGACACTTGCATGAAAACCATTCTTCACGTTGACATGAATAACTTTTTTGCATCGGTAGAATGTATGCTCAATCCTACGCTTAAGGACTTTCCCGTGGCTGTTTGCGGAAGCGTAGAAAATCGTCACGGAATTGTACTTGCGAAAAACGAAAAGGCTAAGGCATACGGAGTGAAGACCGCAGAGCCCGTATGGCAGGCACAGAAAAAATGCAAGGATTTACTTATAGTCCCCCCTCACCATGAAGAGTACGAAAAATATTCACGGCTTGCATATGAGATATACTGTGATTACACAGACCTTATAGAACCATTTGGAATTGATGAATGTTGGCTGGACGTCACCGGCAGCCGCTTACTTTTCGGCAGCGGTGTTGAAATCGGTGAAATCATACGCAAGCGTATTCGGGAAGAACTTGGTCTTACTGTCTCAGTGGGTGTTTCTTTTAATAAAACCTTCGCTAAGCTCGGCAGTGACCTTAAAAAGCCTGATGCCCTTACACACATCCCCTTTGACGGCTTCCACGAAATTGTTGACGGTTTACCTGTAGAGAGTCTTCCCGGTGTAGGCAAAAAGGCAGAGGAAATACTAAAAAATCACGGGATATACACTATAGGAGCGCTTGCAAAAGCCCCCGATGACTTTTTGAAAAATAAATTCGGGATAAACGGTGCAGTACTCAAAGCATGTGCCTCGGGCAATGATTTTTCTCCCGTAAAAAGCATTTACGAGGATCCAACGCCCAAGAGTATAAGTAACGGCTTTACGGCACCTCGTAATCTTGTAAACAACGAAGATGTAAAAAATATGATTATATCACTGTGCAGAACAGTCGGGCACAGACTCATAGAGTGTAAAAGAAAAGCGGGTACCGTAGGTATCGGTATCCGCAATTCGAATCTTTCAAAAAAAGAATGGCAACAAAAGCTCAGCATTCCCACTGACAGTTCAATTATTATTGCCGAGACGCTTTTTGAGCTTTTCCGTAAAAATTACGATTGGTCACATGAAGTACGTGCCGTTACGGTAAAAGCAAGCGAGCTTTGCGAGGGAGGCGTCCCTGTTTCTCTCGACCTTTTTAATGATAATGAGCGATTGGAGAAAAAGGAAAGCATTGACCACACCATAGACTCTCTTCACGAGCGTTTCGGTATTGAAACGGTCGGGCCTGCTTCGCTTATGAAAAAGCCGTTAGAAAAAGAGAATCAATAAAATCCTTTTTTAATAAGATATTCCTTATATGCAGGGTCAGTCGGATCAAACATCGCAGAATCCGAAAGCTTTGCGGGTCTTTCGGAAGCAGTTCCCAGAGGACTTCCGTCTACTATCTTAAGAAGAGTTCCCTCGGCACAATTATTCCATATCCACAGTATGTGTCCTACCTGCATTCTGAGGCATCCGCCCGTAGAGCTTGCGCCTATTGAATCGTAATAGTATGAGATAACCGAGTTCTCACGAGTCTCGCTGTAGCACGTACTGTGAAGCCATACGCCGCTTGCATAAGAAATTCCGTACTGTGCGTGGCACGATGCACTAAACGTCTTCCATCTGAGCCAATTTGATTCGCCGCTCTTAAGCGTATGCAGACCTACGGGAGTCTTTGCGGGACTGCTGCCGCAAGCACAGCTTATCGTTCTTACCGGAACAGTATAGTAGCCATCATCACCTGCGGTATATACCGTAAGTGTGTGCGAGCCTTTTTCGTAATACAAGAAATAATCAAGTCCGTCTCTTACTTTATTCTCATCAGTCTTTTCAATCGCATTAATTACGTATACGTAAATAACCTCGCCCGTAGAAGTGTTGCTCATCGTTGCATAACCGGTTGCAACACCCTTTACGGAAAGACTTCCTCCGTCGGAAGAAACGGTTGCAACGCTTTCGTTATCTATTATCCAACCTGTAAGTTTTTCCGTAATATCACTGCCGACACTTACGGTTTCTCCCGGATTTGCATAAACAAACTTCATGTTCTCAGTATCAATATAAGGACCCTCGGGAGGAAAATCTGCGGGAAGCTCTGTAGGAACAGCCGTAGGTTCGTCCGTAGGAATCGCTGTCGGCATCTCCGTTGCAGGGTTATCGGTTGCAGGTGCTTTAGTAGCCAAAATAATATCACCGCCGTTGTCGGTCGGAACGGAAGGCGGAGTTATCTCCATATCACAGCCTGCAAAAACAATAAGCAATGCAAGCGTTGCTACCACTGTCAAACAACATTTAACAATAAGATTTCTGCTGAATTTCATAAAACAACTCCTAAAAGATTACTTAATACTTAAATATTTATGCAATCGCTGTATAAGATTATCCAATCTTGCCTCACTTCCGCTAAAGGCACCCAATTCAAAGGCACGTTTCAAATTAACTGCAAGACCTCGGGCATCAGGCACTTCATTAACACCGTCTGCTTCTTTAAGTGAGGATCCCTGTAAAAGTCCCTCAATAATATCACAAATACCCTCGGTCAACTCTGCATTTACAAATCCCTTAACGTTAGGACCGTCAAGCGCCGAGAGTCCGTTAATATATTGACCAAGCTTACCCTTAATCGCACATTCACAGGCAGTGAAATGAAGAGCTATGTTATTTTTACATCCTCTTCTTAAAATCCACTCACGTGTCTCGTCAGCAAGTGCGTGGTCTGAAAACTCAAAAATAACGGCAACCTTTCCCCATCCTTCTACTTTCTCCGCAAGCTCAACAAGCCTGTCCTGATATCCCGACGTTTTATCGAGATTCTTTAACGCTTTTGCAGCAAAAAAAGTAAATTCCTCATGAGCACCTATACGACTGACAATGTCACAATCGTCTTGTGTTCCGTAAGCACCGATAAGCACAATTCCAAACTTTACAAAAGCTCTGTTATCAGTCTTAGTAATCAGTTCTCTGGCAAGCCTGGCAGCTTTCACACGGTCTACGCTCATGCCTGCAAGATGTGATAGCACAGGGTCCGCAATAGAAACAGTTGCATACTTTTTAAGTTTTTCAAATAGCTTTTGCTTATTCTTCTGACTCGGTGTTTTTATGCAATTACGCACCGTACGGGCAATGAGATAGTTTATAAAAGATAATTCTTTTATACGATAAGGAAGCCTTACCATTACCGCCTCAAATTCACCGGGCACCCAATTCTCCTGAATATCACTGTCAAGAGTGTGATGATCAGGGAGCTTCAAAGGCTCCCCTACAGGCAGGCATCCGTTTGAATCTAAGTTATCACATATAGTATCATAGATACTTTTCACAATATTATCCTCCGAAGCTGTAATTATCTGAGCTCTGCTCCGAGCATCGTTTCAAGACCGTTCAAAATCTTCTTCATAGGCTTACTAACATCCTCGTCGGTAAGCGTACCATCGGGAGTTCTGAAAGAAAGTGAGTAAGCAAGGCTCTTCTTTCCTGCTGCAAGCTGTGCGCCTTCATAGCAGTCAAAAAGCTCACATGATTCAAGAAGCTTACCGCCGCGTTGTCTTATAATGCGCTCAACGTGACCTGCGGGAACAGTCTTATCAACTACAACGGCAAGGTCTCTCGTCACAGCGGGGAATTTAGGAAGCTCTTTACTCTTAGGAATCTCAACGCAAGCGTCAACCAAGGGTTTAAGGTCAATTATTGCAACGTACGACTCCGTAGGACATTCAAAATTTTCCGCAGTAAGAGGATGTACCTGTCCGAAAATACCGATATCGTTACCCTTTAATACAATCTTAGCACATCTTCCGGGATGCATTGAAGCATTATCGGTTACAGGCTCAAACTCCGCACCTCTTATCTTAAGAGTATCAAGAAGCACCTCAAGCTCTCCCTTTAATGCAAAGAAATCCATATCGCCGTATGCCGCCATACAAAGCTGCTCTCTGTGCTCGGGAAGTTTATCCTCGTCCGCATCCTTAAGATAGACGTATGCAATCTCAAAAATCTTCGCCTTAGGATTTCGCTGTGCATTGTTATATGAAAGAGTTTTAAGAAGCGTAGGAAGCATAGAAGTTCTCATTACGCTGTAATCCTCACCCAAAGGATTGGTAATCTTAACAGAGTTTCTGAGAGAATCATCTTCTGCAAGTCTCATCTTATCGTATACCGACGGACTCTCAAAAGAATAAGACAGCATCTCATGGTATCCCATCGCAACAGCGTTATTTCTGATAACGTCTCTTATACGCTGCAATTTTGTTCTCTGTCCCAACGTCATTTCACAAGCAGAAAGCAAGCTTGACTTAATATTGTTATATCCGTAGAATCTTGCAATCTCCTCTGCAATATCAGCCTCACAAATAAGGTCAGGTCTGAAAGACGGAGGAATCACGGTCTGCTCATCAAGAGAAGCCTTACATTCAAGCTTAGTAAGTATAGAAACCATTTCCTCTGCACTTGCATCAATACCGATAAATTTATTAATCTTTTCGGGAATAAACTTTATCTTTCTTTTCTCTGCAACCGCAGTTCCGTTTGATACAACACCCTTTTGCACTTTACCTGCGCCCAAAAGCTCAACAAGGTAGGCAGCTCTTTCAAGTGCCTGCGCGCAAGTAACCACGTCAAGACCCTTCTCAAATCTTGAAGAAGCTTCTGTACGAAGGCCGACACTCTTAGCGCCTCTTCTTACCGTAACACCGTCAAAAACAGCGGATTCAAAAACAAGCTCCGTAGTATCTTCTCTTATCTCTGAATTTTCACCGCCCATAACACCCGCAATACCTATAGACCCCTCACAGTCTGCAATCACGAGCATATCCTTATTCATTACTCTGTCCTGTCCGTCAAGCGTCTTTATTACCTCTCCGTCACCTGCTCTTCTTACGATAATCTTGCCGCCGCGAATCGTTCTTCTGTCAAAAGCATGCATTGGCTGACCGTATTCAAGCATTACGTAGTTTGTAATATCGACTATATTATTTATAGCTCTTACGCCCGCAGCCTCAAGTCTGTCTCTCATCCACTTCGGTGAAGGCTCTATTTTAACGTCTGTAACTACTCTTGAAAGATATACGGGACAAAGATCTTTTGCTTCAACGTTAACGCTGACAAAATCCTTTGCATATCCTGTACCTTCTTCTTTAACAGTGTTTTCGGGAAGCTTAAAACCGCCTCCCATAGTAATAGCGGCTTCTCTTGCAAGTCCGATAATACTGAAGCAATCAACTCTGTTTGAAGTAATCTCAAAATCAATAACGGAATCGTCATAAACAAGACCGAACACCGACATGATATTTTGGCCTACAAGTGCCTCAAGCTGTTCCTCGGTATAGTCCGCAAACATTTTAAGGTCTTGTATTACCATAATACCGTCGTCAATTCCGCCCTCATAATTTTTATAATCAAGGCCTATTTCTTCAAAGGAGCACATCATTCCGTTTGATATTTCGCCGCGAAGTTTTCCGCTCTTAATCTCCTTACCGCCTGCAATAACCGAATTATCAAGAGCTACGGGTACATAAGCACCGAGTCTTATGTTCTGAGCACCGGTTACAATCTGTGTAACACCGCCGTTTGCAACCCCGGTATCCATCTGACACACGAACATGTGGTCTGAATTTTCATGGCGCTTAAGTTCAACACACTTCGCAACAACAACTCTTTTAATTTCACATTCCAATTTTTCAACACTTTCAACCTTCGAACCGCTGAGAGTCATTTCGCTTCCCAGCTCATGAATCTGCTCATCGGTTGTAATATCAAGGTCTGTATATTCAAGTAACCATTTTACAGGTGCTTTCATAGTAAAAATCCTTCCTCTCTTTAAAAAACAATAACACCGGACAACTAACGGTCAATTAAAACTGCTCAAGAAAACGCACGTCGTTTTCAAAGAACTGTCTTAAATCGCTTACACCGTATCTTGCCATTGCCGTTCTTTCGATACCGATACCGAAAGCAAAGCCACT
>JAZPZG010000063.1:0-5382 GCA_045544575.1 Clostridia bacterium | reverse complement strand
GCTTACGGGTCCCGGTAAGGTTATATTGCAGACGCTTAATCTCAGTAGCTTTATCGGCATGGTAGCGGGAAGTGTTTCAAATTAAGCATTACAGTTTTGCAGGAGATTTGTTGTGATTTTAATTATTGCGGAGAAACCGAGTCTCGCCCGAAATATCGTGGCGGGAATCGGTTCTTTAAATCGAAAAGACGGATATTATGAAGGGCTCGGGTATGTTGTTACTTGGGCTTTTGGTCACTTATTTTCTCTTTGCGATATCGAAGATTATGATACTTCTCCGGAGACAAAGCTTGATAAAGCATATTGGAGCATGGAAAATATTCCTTGCTTTCCCGAAAAATTTTTGTTTAAGCTCAGGGCAGACCGCACCGGAAAGATTGACGACGGTGTAGAAAAACAGTTCTCGATTATAAGAAATCTTTGCCTGCGAAATGACGTTGACGTCATTGTTAACGCGGGAGATGCTGACCGTGAGGGAGAAATTATTGTACGACTGTGTATTGAAAATGCACTGAGGGGTGTTGAGGGAGAAATCCCGAAAAAGCTTATGAGACTGTGGCTTCCTGACCAAACGCCTGAAACCGTTAAGTCGGCACTTTCTGATATGAAGAGTGAGGCTGAGTATGATAATTTAGCAAGTGAGGGATTTGCCAGGACGTATATTGATTGGCTTTACGGCGTGAATCTTACAAGATTTGCTACCTTAAAAACAGGTACACTGCTTCGTGTCGGACGTGTTATTGTACCGATTGTAAAGGCGATATACGACAGAGATATTGCAATAAGAAACTTTGTCCCTGATATATACTATGCGGTTTGTTCGGACGCTGAGACAAACGAATGTAAAGTAGAGCTTACGAGCAAGTCAAAATTTGACAAAAAGGACTTAGAAAAGGCGAAAGAGCTTTGTGCAAAATATAATTCAGCGGATGCCGTTGTAAAGTCTAAAAAAGTAAAAAAAGATACGATAAAACCCGGAAAACTGTATTCTCTTTCAAAATTACAGAACGTGTTGGGTAAAAAGTACAAGATGCCAATGGAGAAGAGCCTTGCAATAGTGCAAAAGCTTTATGAAGAGGGATATCTTACATATCCCCGTACCAATTCCGAGTATTTGGCTACGGCTGAAAAGGATAAAATTAAAAAAATACTTGAAAACGTAAAAAATCTTGGATATCCCGTCAAGTTTAAAGATGAAAAAAGTATTTTTGATGATTCAAAGATTGAATCGCACTCCGCCATTACGCCTACGTACAAGATTCCTCAAAAGGATAGACTCAGCGAGGATGAGTATATTGTGTATTCTGCCGTGATGCGGCGCTTTGCGGCGGTGTTTTGTGAAACACCGTGCCTTGCGGAAAAAACTGAGATTGTAATTGATGTCGGCGGGTATGAAGAGTTTACTTTAAAGGGAATGGTTATTGTCGAAAAGGGTTGGACTAAGTTTGACGATTATACCCAAAAGGACAAGCTGTTGCCACCGCTCAATAAGGGTGATAAGGTCAATATTAATTTTGCGCCTGTTGAAAAAGAAACGTCGCCGCCGAAGCACTATACGATTGAGACGTTAAATAATTATCTCAAAAATCCTTTCAGGGAGGATAAGGCTGCTGCACAGCAAAATGCTTCAAACTCAGTCGAAGTCAATGACGGTGAATATGACGATACCGAGGATTACCGTGCTGTTTTTGAAGGTCTGGAGCTTGGAACAGAGGCTACCAGAACCGGAATTATAAATAATGCCATCAAGAGCTCTTATATTAACTTAAAAAAAGACGTCTATACGATACTTCCGGGAGGGGAATTTTTGATTGAATCGCTTGGAAGAATGAATATTTCAATGGACAAGTATAAGACGTCGGAGCTTGGTAAGGCGTTGAAAAAGGTTTTTCGAGGCGATATGTCGGTTGATGAGAGCGTGGACATTGCAAAGCGTGAGATTGCTACGGTTTTTGAAAAGAAGTCCGTAAAACCCGAACTTGATACAGACAACGGAGTAGTCGGGCAGGTTGTCGGAAAATGTCCGTATTGCGGGGCTGATTTTGTGAGGACAAGCTTTGGCTATGGTTGCCGCGGCTATAAAGAGGGTTGTAAATTTTCCGTTAACGCCATGGTGTGCGGACGAGTGATTTCCGTTTCAAATATGAAGCTTGCATTAGAAACCGGAAAAACCTCGAAAATAGAGGGCTTTATATCAAAGAACGGTAAACAATTCAGCGCCGTTATGAAGCTTGAAAACGGCAAGCTGGTGTTTGATTTTTAAGAATATAAACAAAGGACAGAAAAGCATGATTGCCATTCTGTCCTTTTCGTTTATTGTTATCACGCAAGATAACAAATTTTGTATACTGTTTTATTTTTTATTCAAAAAGCTCTTGTATGCTCTGTATGCCCAGTAGATGTCAGCCTTGGATGCAATTTCCATGGGTGCGTGCATGTTAAAGAGCGGAACTCCGCAGTCGATAACTTCAATGCCCTTGTCTGCCATAAATTGAGCAATCGTGCCGCCGCCGCCTGCTTCAATCTTACCCATTTCGTTGAGCTGCCAAGCAACACCGTCGTTGTCGAAGCAATCTGTTACTTCGTATACGAACTCAGCAGAAGCATCGCTTGTGCCGGACTTTCCGCGTGAGCCTGTGTACTTTTCTACTGCAATACCGTGTCCGAGGAAAGCTGCATTGGATTTATCGTAAACCTCGGGGAATGAGGGATCGAAGGCTGCAGTTACGTCTGCTGAAAGCATTTTACTTGCGTTAAGACAACGCTTAGCAAGCCACATGGTGTCGTTGCTTGTGTAGAGACTGCATACCTGAGATACGAAAAATTCAAGAGCGTTTGAACGAGCACCTGTGTTTCCGACACTGCCGATTTCTTCTTTATCAGCAAAATAGCAAACAGCCGTTTTTTCGGGAATGTCGGTCAGAGCCATAATTGCACGGAGTTCTGTATATGCACAAACTCTGTCGTCATGACCGTATGCCGCGATAAGGCCTCTGTCAAAACCTATGTCACATGCCTTTGAAGCAGGAACGATAACGAGCTCTGCTCTTAAGAAGTCTTTTTCGTCAATGCCGTACTCTTTGTTAAGATATGTTAAAATGTTCTGCTTAACGGAGAATGCTTTTTCATCACTGTCTTTATCGGCAGGCTCGCTTCCGGGGATAGAACCGATAATAACGCTTAACTGCTCTGCATCTATGAAAGAAGAAGCTGTCTTGGTCATTTGGTTGTACGCAAGGTGAGGGAGCAAATCAGAAATCATAAACTTGGGGTCTGATTCCTTTTCTCCGATATTTACTTTAAGTGTGCTACCATCCTTCTTTATAACAACACCGTGCAATGCAAGGGGAATTGTGAGCCAATGATACTTTTTGATACCGCCGTAATAGTGGGTTTTGAGATATGCAAGATTGCTGTCCTCTGAGAGAGGGGAAGGCTTAAGATCAAGTCTGGGACAGTCAACGTGTGCACCAACAAGGTTAAAGCCGTTTTCGGGAGCTTGCTTTCCGAGCACTGCGATAAAGAGTGATCGGTTCTTATAGTTATAATAAAACTTAGTTCCGGGGACTGCCTTAACAGAACCGTTTAAGAGCTCGTCAAAAGAAACAAATCCGCCCTCGCTGAGAATTTTGATTGCGCTGTCTACTGCCTCGCGCTCTGTCTTGCTGTTGTCCATGAAGGTCTTGTAGCCCTCACAAAAATCAAAAACCTCTGCTTTGGTCTCTTCGCTCATGGTCTGCCATGAATTTTTGCTTTTAAATTCGAGTGTCTCATCAAATTTAGACATTGTTATCATCCTTTCGTATAAGTGTATTTCAGAGCGCAGGTAACGTTCTCAGCACTCCAATAAAGCTTCAATAGATACGATTTTTATACATACGCACAGCACTTTTATTGCCGCATAGAGATCCTCAAGCGGAGGAAGTGTGGGTGCTATGCGGATATTTCTGTCTCTGGGGTCTTTTCTGTAGGGGTAGGTAGCTCCTGCGGGGGTAAACATTACTCCGCAAGCCTTGGCAAGGGCAACAACCTTTGTAGCACAGCCATCAAGAGTATTAATGCTTACAAAATAACCGCCTTCGGGTTTGCTCCATTCCAAAAGACCTGTGCCGCCGAGTTCTTCTTCAAGTACTTCGAGCACTGCGTTAAACTTAGGTCTAAGTATCTCAGCGTGCTTGCCCATGTGTGCAATGATACCATCGTAATCCTTCAGGAAATTTGAGTGTCTTAACTGATTTAATTTATCATGTCCGATGGTCTGTGCCGTTATGTATGAAAGTGAGTATTTTATGTTAGCTTCAGAGGACGCCATTGCCGCAATACCGCTTCCGGGGAATGTAATCTTAGAAGTTGAACCGAATACGTAGGCTCTGTTGGGGTTTCCTGCTTCTTCGCATGCAGTAATAAGATTGAGCTGCTTTGCGGGGGCATCACCTAGGTAGTGAACCGTGTAAGCATCATCCCACATAATCGTAAAATCGTCAGCGGCACATTCCATGGAAGCAAGCTCTCTGATTACTTCGTCGGAATAAACTATTCCGGAGGGATTGCTGTACTTAGGAATCGACCACATACCCTTTACTGCGGGGTCCTTTACAAGCTCTTTTACTTTGTTCATGTCGGGACCGTCTGAGAGGAGGTCTACCGCTATCATTTCAATACCGAGCTTTTCGCAAATAAGGAAATGTCTGTCATAGCCCGGAACCGGACAGATAAATTTTATTTTTTCTTCTTTACTCCAGGGCTTTGAACCTGCAGATGTTCCGAAAAGCATAAATCTCATAAGGGTATCAAACATCATATTAAGGCTTGAATTACCGCCGATGACAGTATTTTCGGGTTTCGTTCCGAGCATTTCAGCCATTAATTTTTTAATTTCGGGAATTCCGTCGAGTATACCGTAGTTTCTGCATTCGGCACCGGTAACTGCCTTTGCGTTTCCGACATATTTTTTATCAAGCATATCGTTTGAAAGATCAAGCTGATTGGAAGCGGGCTTGCCTCTCGTCATGTCGTATGAGAGATTCTGTGCAAGGAGATCTTGGTAACGATTTTTCTGTTCATCTAATATTTTCGTAAGCTCGGCTTTGGAAAGCTGTCTGTAGTCCATTTTTTCATGCCTTTCTGAATTTAGTTATACCAATTTATTATACTCAAGTGCGGTATTTTCTGCAAGCAGTTTTTTACAAGCAAGAAATACAATAAAATTTTCAAAAATTTTCATTAAAACACTTGAATTGCTGTGTTTGTTGTGGTATTGTAGTGAAGTACATGGTTTTGTTCCGTGTGCGGTATATTTTGTATTTTGTTTGAGGAAGATTTGCAGATGACTAAGAATTTTACTGAAAAGTTTGCATACGCGTTTTATTACTTTTACTTTTT
>JAZPZG010000062.1:0-10493 GCA_045544575.1 Clostridia bacterium | reverse complement strand
GTCCTCTGTCATAATTGCTTCAACCACACCCGAGGAAGGAAAAATCATTCCGTAGAGGCCCACACATGACGAAAAAAGTATTGCAACAAAAGCCACGGTAAGTAAGTTAAAAACCGTATATAAAAAGTTAATCCCGATAAGGCTGTATTTTTTATTCCAAAGAGTAATAAAAAATCTTACAAATGCCGATTTGGGCGGTGCGTTTTTATCTACACCCTTTCCCGGCTTGGTATATCTGTCCGAACTGAAAAAATTCATCTGAATACATCTCCAAAAAATAAGTAATGCATAATACCGTTTGATACATGTTCCTTGGTATTTTATCATATAAACCTTTACATTACAAATAAAAATATGTGCAAAATGATTAATTTGTGGTAAACTTATTGTGTAAAATTATTACAATGCTTATTTTGGAGGAAACCATGGCATACGACGGCATTATTACATCAGCAGTCATCTGGGAGCTCTCCGGATTGCTTACCGGAAGCAGAATTACAAAAGTGTATCAGGCTGAGAAAGATGAAATTCTTCTCATCTGCAATAAAAGCGGTGAAAATTACAAGCTCCTCATAAGCTGTAATCCTGCAAATCCGCGAATCCACCTTACCCGCACTGCAAAAGAAAATCCGATGGTTGCACCGCCCTTTTGCATGGTTCTTCGCAAGCACATTCAAGGCGGAAAAATAAGTATGATTGAGCAGTTCGGATTTGACCGTGTTGTGTTCTTTCGTATCGATACGTTAAACGAATTAGGTGACCCCGTAATCAAAACACTTGCAGTAGAAATAATGGGCCGCCACAGCAATATTATCCTTTTGGGACCTACGAACGTTATATATGATTCGATAAAACACGTTGACGAGAGAACAAGCAGTGTGCGTGAAATATTACCCGCAAGACCTTACGTTCTTCCTCCCGAACAAAACAAGCTCTCCCCCGAAAACACAGAGGAGCTGACGAGACTTTTTACCGAAAAAGAAGCTTTTGCAGACGATGATACAACTGCATTGTCAAAATACCTTATCAATAATATCAGCGGATTCAGCCCTCTCTTAGCAAGAGGAGTTTGCAATGCCGCAGGAATAGATCCCGCTTGTAAACTAAGCTTACTTAACGACTCTGAAAAAGGAAATATTACCGCCGCACTGGCAGGCGTATCCTCGGCGATACAAAATCGTAATTACAAGCCCTTTATCATCACGGCAACGGATGAATCAACCGGTATAGAAAAATACTGCGATTTTCACTGTATCGACAAGGGACAGCACGGCAGAAGACTTACCTTTTCGTCCGTCAATCTCATGCTTGATGAATACTATACACGCAAGGATACCGAAGAACGCCTGCGCCAAAAGAAATCTTCTCTTGTAAAATTCATTTCTACCGCAATCAGCAGAACGGAAAGAAAAATATCCATATATGAATCCGATATAAAGAGCGCCGAAGACTTTGAAAATTATAAAAGCAAAGGCGAGCTTCTCACTGCAAACGTATACAGAATAAAGCAGGGAGACAAAGAAGCAACCGTAGAAAATTATTATGAGGACGGCTGTCCCGAAATAACCATAGCCCTTGACGAAAACCTTACACCTGCTGCAAATGCACAGGTATATTTTAAGCGCTATCGCAAAAAGAAAAGCACCTGCGAAAATGCAGAGAGAAACTTAAGCGAAGCCCTTGCAGAGCTTTCATATCTTCAAAGTGTTGACACTTTACTTGCAAACTGTACGGACAGTGCGGATATTGCCGAAATACGGGAAGAACTTACTGCAGTCGGGTACATTTCTCAAAACTCATCAAAATCGGGGAAAAACTCTAAAAAGAAGTCCGTAAAAAGCACCGCAAGCAAGCACCTGGTTCTTACGGTGAGTGACGACTATGAAGTCTGGATAGGAAAAAACAATATTCAAAACGACCTTATAACAACGAAGCTTGCCGCACCGAATGACATCTGGCTTCACGTAAAAAATGCACCCGGCTCACACGTAATTCTCCGCACCTCGCTAAAGGGCGGCGAGTTTACAAAAGCATCACTTGAAGATGCCGCAAGGCTCGCTGCAGAATACAGCAGTCTTAAGTGTTCTTCCAAAAGAGAAGTAGATTTTACACGTGTAAAGCACGTAAAAAAACCCGGAGGTGCGCGTCCGGGCAAGGTTATATTCACTAATCAAAAAACAATCGTTATCGATTAAGAGACTTTAGTTTTCTTTTTAGTCTGAAGAAAAAACGCCTTAGCTCTCTTGACTTTACCCAGCAAGCCGCTTTTAGGCGGTACGCCGGCGAACTACAAGAAATAAATTTATCCGTATCTCTGTAAGAATAGTATCCCGAAAGCCTTGCTATAATCATGTTTTCGGATATTCCGTGTTCAACGTCAAACTGTGCGTCTCCGCACATAACGTACCCGTTTTTGTCAAACCCGACGAGCCTGTGCAGTACGTAGCAACCGTTTTTTCTTCTGTAAAACAGCACGTCGTATTTTTTGCAAGGTTTTTGGGGCGTAACGGCTTCCAAAACGATTATATCTTTTCCGTCGTGTAAAAAAGGCCGCATGCTGTCGCCTGTCATAGTAAGCTCGGCTTTATTACCGCTGTTTATAACCTCAAAAATAACGGGCTCAAGCTCACTCATTGCAACGAGGCGCTTCTCACCCGTAGCTTTTTGTGCATCCATCTGAAACAAGCCTCTTACTCTTCTATTATTCCGACCTCACGAAGTTTTGAAATAAACTCCTCTACGGTCTTTAACGCATGTTCTTCCGTTACGTCGTATTCTTCCGTAAGTTTCTGAGCCGCCTCATTCAGCGAAATATCCTCGCAAAATGCCTTATACAAAAAAACAGCCGTTTCATTTTGGAGGGTAATCATACCTCTGAAATTCACCATATCGGCACCCGTAACAACTACAACGTAGTTTCCGCCTATTTCTCTCAGCAGGCAACCGCTCTTAATCTTCATAATATTACTCCTTATTTTCGGATTCCGTTATTTTACGATTTTTTCAATCGCAAATTCAGCCGCTTTTATATCATTTTCGGCACCCAGGATATACACGGGAACCTGTTGCGTCATTTTTTCAAACAAGTCAAGCAGCTTGCCCATATTTTCCGGTTCCAAAGGCCTTATTGTCTGAGGAAAAAATCTCTTCAGAAGTTCACCGGGCTTGATTTTCCGTATATTATTCACCTCTGAACGTTCAATAAAGACAAGCGCCCCCACCGGAACAATGATATCGTTGCTCAGATCATGTTTTCCGCTCCAGGGAGTTCCGCAACAATAAAAAACGTCGTTCATAAGGCGTACAGCCGGTTTGTCGTCATTAATAATGCGTACGTTCTCTTCTCCCAGTTTCTTTATCCAATATTCGGTATGAGTAGATTTACCCGTTCCGCACGGTGCAGAAAACATATATGCCTTGCCGTTGTATTCTATAGCGGAGGAATGTATCATAAACCCGTCGTAGTTTAGAAGCTGACGGTAAAACTTTATCCCCGAAGCTAAATACTCAGCACTCTCGACAGATAGCGCGGGATATCTTTTTTGACATGCCTTAATATCGTTTTGAGTAACGTTAATGCTTATGTCAGGCTCACATCTGAAATCAAAGGCATATTTTTCCGATCTTGCAAGGAACTGCTTCGACTGAGTGTCAACACTGACGTTTAATCCCGCTATTTTACACTTTCGCCCCATCGGCCGCTCTCCTTATGTCATCAATTGCTTTTTTTCTGTCGGCGATGCCGAAAACAGCAGAACCCGCAACCAATACGTTTGCACCTGCTGCACAAGCCTCTCCCGCGGTCGTGCTGTCAATTCCTCCGTCAACCTGTATGTCAACGTCAACGCCGAGCTCGGCACACAATTCTTTTAATTCTTTTATCTTTGAAGTAACGGAGTGAATATATTTCTGACCTCCGAACCCGGGATTTACCGTCATGAGCAAAACCATATCTACGTCCTGCAGCACTTCTTTAATCATAACCACAGGTGTGGCAGGATTCAAAGCAACTCCCGCTTTTTTCCCGAGAGAATGTATTTGCTGAATCACCCTGTGCAGGTGAACACACGCTTCTTGATGAACGGTAATGATATCTGCTCCCGCATCGCTGAAGTCTTTTATGTAACGTTCGGGCTTTTCAATCATGAGATGAACGTCAAAAACAATATCAGCAGCGCCACGTACCGCTTTTATTACTACGGGACCGAAACTCATATTGGGAACAAATGCACCGTCCATAACGTCAAGATGTACATAGTCAGCACCACATTCTTCAATACACTTTATTTCTTCACCTAATTTTGAAAAATCCGCTGATAAAACGGACGGAGCAATTTTTATCATAATGCCTCTCTCCTACTATTTGTACTTGTTTTTTTCACGCTCTTTAAGTTCCTTGTAAATTTCCTTGTATCTTTCGTACCTGCCGATATCAAACGCCCCCGTTGATACGAGTTCTTCAACACGGCATCCCGGTTCTCCTGTGTGCGAGCAATCCATAAACCGACACTCACCGATATTATTGCTCATTTCAGGATAGCAATTCTGTAAGTCACTAGAATCAACCTCGGTCAGTTCAAACAGGCTGAAGCCCGGAGAATCAATAACAAGACCTTTTCCAAGTTCAAACATTTCGGAATGTCTGGTTGTATGGCGGCCTCGGTCAAGTTTTTTTGTAAGACCGCCCGTCGCCATAGTCTCTTTTTCAAGCAGACAATTAATAACGGATGATTTTCCTACTCCGGACTGCCCTGCAAGCACGGAAATACCTTCAGAAACAACGCTTTTTATAACGTCTATTCCCTGACCTTCCGATGCACAAGCCGCAATCACCGAATCGGCAGCCCGTGAATAAGCTTTACAAAGCTCATCGGCAATCTCTCGGTTCTGGTCACTTTTATTAACAACTATAACACAGGAAATCCCCTTATATCGTGCCGCTGCAAGCATTTTATCAAGGAGCAGCAGGTCCGGCTGAGGAGCAACCGCCGCTAACACAAATACTATTCTGTCCACGTTTGCAACGGCGGGGCGTATAAGTGAGTTTTTACGCGGAAGAATTTCTTCAACCACAGCCGTTAAGCCTTCGGTATCGCATTCAGCAAGAACAACGTTGTCGCCTATCATGGGCTTTTGCTGTGTTTTACGAAAGATTCCTCTTGGCTTGCAGGAAAATATTACGCCGTCGGAATAAACACTATACAAGCCGCCTACACCTTTAATAATGGTACCGTTTCTCATTTATTTTGTGACAATCCTCTTCTCGTATATAACAGTCATATCGTTTACGTAAACATAAACCTCGGTAACGTTGCTGCCGTAGCTGAACGGTACGTTGAACTTCACAGGAAAGCTCTCCGTAGGTACGTTACTCATTGAATACATGACAACGGTTCCGTCAGCAAGCTTGTAGTCAAATTTTATGAGATTGACAAACTCACCCTGAATTTCCATGGGGAGTTCCAAGGTTTGAACTACTGTCTCTTCCGCGTTAATAAGTTCATCGGAAGCATAGAAGAACAAATCTACCGTATCACCCTCATACAGAACGGTTCCCGCAGGAGGATACTGAGAAACTACGTAATTTGATGCAAATATCGGAACAGGTGTCGGCTCCGGAGTGGGTTCTTCCGTAGGAGCTTCTGTCGGCAATTCCGTAGAAGGCTCTGTCGGAACAGCTGTCGGAATATCAGTGGAAGCACCGCCCGTAGGCTTTGATATAGGCTTTGACGTGGGCTTTGCAGTAGGTTTTGCAGTAGGTGACACACTTGCAACGGGAGAATCGCTTCCCGAAGGTTCTGCATCAGGAGTTTCGGATGAAAACGGATTTTCTGTACTCTCGGGTGTCGGAGTCGCAAACAAATCAACTATATTCTCACCCGGATTCGGAAAAACGTTTCCGACGTTCAAATTTAAATTTTGAAGCATCGTAATCGCCTGTGAAAGTGTAACCTTTCCGTCTCCCACAAGATCCGGAACAACAACCTCATTGCATATAACACCGGAAGAAATATAAACGGTAACGGTAGAACCTTTAGGAACAACCGAACCGACTCCCGGAACAATCCTTAATACCTCGCCTTCAGCAGCGCCCTTTCCGGGGACCTCCTCAAAGTTTACAATAAGGCCTAAGTTTCTGAGAGTATTCTCTATAACACGCTTTGTTTTTCCCGAATAATCCTCTAAAACAACGGTATCTGCCGCAGATGAAACTCTTAAAGTAATTGTTTCGCCCGGTGAAAGCTTTTCATCAGCACCTTTATTTTGCCAAACAATATACCCTATGGGATATTTATCGGAATTGACAGACTCAATGTTCGTTCGTATGCCTGCAGCCTCCAAAGCACTTACCACCTCGGAAGCAAGATGTCCCTCATAGTTGGAAATACGGTATTTTTTCGCCGCATCACCTCTTGCCGGTGCAATTTTCTGACATGCGTACACCACAGAAATCATGAGAATAATTGCTATAATCGATGCCACGGTATAAGTAATTATCTTACCTGCAATACGCATATTTCTGGCTCTGATAACATCCTTTTCATCAGGAACAAAGTCCTCGTCGGAATATTCTTCGCTGTCATCCCCGCCATCTTCCGACTCACCTTCATCTAAGTCTTCAGAGGGCACGTTTTCTGCGGTATTACTGTCAGTATCCTTTTCAGGCGGATTGTAGCGTTTAACGTCCTCATCGCAAAAATCATCGGCAGAAGAAGCTTCGTCTTCGGTATCCATATAAGGAATACGAATAGGTTCTGCACCCTCGATAACCTTTGACTCTTCCGAAAAAACACGCTCCACGGGAGGTGTCCAGAATGAAACGTTCTCATTTTGCGATACGATTCGCATCTGAGCAAGCATCTCATCTGCAGATTGAAAACGTTTTCCCATATCACGCATTGTAGCCATCATAACAAGATCGCTCACTCCGCGCGGAATTGAATCATCCACCTCGCAAGGCGGCGTGATTTTGCCTTGTAAATGCTTTATGGCAACAGCGACCGTAGATTCTCCGTCAAAAGGAACTGCTCCCACCAACATCTCATAAAGAGTAATGCCCAAGGAGTAAATATCCGAACGGCCGTCTACCATGGAACCTCTTGCCTGCTCCGGCGACAAATAGTGAACGGAACAAGCACTGGTATTTGCATTAATGGTGCTTGAGGTAATCGTATCCTGCGCAATACCGAAATCGGTAAGCGTCACGTGCATATTTTCATCAACCAATATATTTTGTGGCTTTATGTCGCGGTGTATAACTCCTGCCGCATGAGCAACAGAAAGAGCTGACAATATCTGAGCGACAATTTCAAAAGCGTTCTTCCATGAAAATACGCCGCACTTCTCCATGTACTCGGTAAGCGTTATTCCATCAATATACTGCATTGCAATATAATGAATACCGGAGCAATGTCCTATACCGAAAATTTTAACTATATGAGGGTGATTCAGACGGTATGCAGACTCGGCTTCCTTCTTAAAACGTACTATATTCTGTTCTTCGACCGCAAACTCAGGCTTTAATACCTTAAGTGCAACGTCAGTATTATTGACCTTATCATAGCCTCTGTAGACAACTGCCATGCCGCCTACCCCGACACGTTCTTTTACAATATATCTGTTATTTAAAACAGTATCCATCGGAATATAGTTCATAGTCTTCACCGCCCGTACCTGATAATTGAAACAGTGATATTGTCGTGTCCGCCTCTGTTGTTAGCTTCGGAAACAAGCACCTCGGCAGTGGTTTTAATATCAGAGTTTTCAATGATTCGCTCGGCAATAATCTCGCCGGGAACCGTAGAAGTAAGTCCGTCAGAGCAAAGCAAAACAGTATCGCCCGCCTTCGGGGTAACCTTAAATATATCACAAGAAGCGTCACCATCAATTTTACTCAAAAAGCCCAGTGCCTTTGTAATGGCGTGACTGAAAGGATTCTTTCCTGATTCGCTGTCAAATATGTATCCGCCGTCAATCATCGATTGAACAAGAGAATGATCTTTCGTAATTTGAGTAAGTATTCCGTCCGATAATACATAACCGCGGCTGTCACCTACATTACAAAACAGACCGTAATCCTCTGCCGCCGCATAAATAACCGCTGTAGTTCCCATGTCACTGCAGTTTTCAGACTTTTGCGCCATATCGCATATTTCGGAGTCAATACTGTTTATGCAAACCGTAAAAAACTTACGGAGACTCTCCTCTCCCGTATACTCGTAAGACAATGCAGCCTTTTCAAGAAGATCAACTGCCATTTTACTTGCCACCTCGCCTGCAAGGTGACCGCCCATGCCGTCTGCAACAATAAAGAAGCGCACAAGACCGTCCTTCGACAAAAAGCTGCCGAAGCTGTCTTCGTTCAATTCACGTACAATTCCCGTGTCGCTGATTTGAAAGCTCTCCACTGTTCCACACTCCTTTGCATATATTTTACTTAGTTAATATTGTTAGTATTTAAATAATCGTTAAAATCACGTATTTTCTTTTTCTGTGTCCATCAGCTGTTTTCTAAGCTGACCGCACGCCGCATTAATATCTCTTCCCAGCTCTCTTCTTACCGTAACGGAAATACCTCTCTTTTCCAGAAAGGCACTGAAGTTTTCAATGCTTTTTTTACTGCTCCTCGAATAGCTTCTGCCCTCGACGGAGTTTACCGGAATAAGATTCACGTGGCAAAGCATACCTTTAAGACGTTTACAAAGCTCTGCGGCATGCTTTTCCGTATCACTTACACCTACTATCATGGCATATTCAAACGTAATTCGCCTGCCTGTCTTATCAATATAAATTCTACATGAGTCAAATAAATTGTCAAGCGAGTATTTTCTGTTTACAGGCATTATCTCTGAGCGCTCTTCGTCAAAAGGATTATGCAAAGAAACAGATAGCGTTACAGGAAGCGCTTCTTCAGCCAGCTTTATTATGCCCGGCACAAGTCCGCAGGTGGACAGCGAAATTTTCCGAGCACTTATATCAAGAGAATTTTCAGACGTAACGGTGTGAAGAAATTTCACTACGTTGTCGTAATTGTCAAGCGGTTCTCCGATTCCCATCAAAACAACGTGTCCTATTCTTATATTCTCATGCCTGTTAATGGCAATGAGCTGTCCCAAAATCTCACCCGAAGTCAGGCTTCTTGAAAAAGGAATGTCCGATGATGCACAAAACTTACAACCCATTTTGCAGCCTGCCTGTGTGGAAATACATGCAGAATAGCCGTATTTATACTTCATCAGCACACTTTCAATAATGCATCCGTCACTTAGCCGAAACAAAAACTTTGCTGTTTCG
This sequence comes from Clostridia bacterium, assembly GCA_045544575.1. Classification (GTDB taxonomy): domain Bacteria; phylum Bacillota; class Clostridia; order UBA1212; family UBA1212; genus RGIG8523. Next base: position 1,199 of record JAZPZG010000062.1, on the reverse strand, counting down.
TCAATTTCAGACCTCAGGCAATTAACAACAACCGGCAATCCCGTATAAGCAATTTCAGATAGCCTCAGTCTTAAATCTGCGGGCAAATTAGTCATTTCATCAAAATCATAAACGCCCCTGCAAAGCCACTCGTTTATTTGCTTCGCCCTGAATTTAGGCAAACCGTTTTCCGTGGTAAAAGCCTGCAGCTCTTCATAATTAAGATCAAGTAAATTAATTTTCATCAAGAGCTACTCCGTTTCAGTGAAAACACTTCCCGCACTTACGGGGTGACCGTTTAAGAACGCACCCACGGGCATACGCTTTGAAGACTCTCTTTGAAGCTCCAGAATTTTAACTGCGCCGTCACCCGTGCTTACGATAATACCATCATTTCCGGCAGAGATAACTGTACCCGGAGCATAAGCTGACATCCCGTCACACTCCTCCGCCTTGCAAATAACAGTCTTCCAGATCTTTATTTTTTCTCCTCCGAGGAAAGAAAATGCACCGGGGAAAGGATCGCATCCGCGCACGGTATTATGAACCTTCTGCTTTCCGCTTGCCCAACGGATTCTGCCGTCTTCCCTGTCGACCATGGGAGCATAAGTCGCCTTTTCGTGATCCTGCGGAACAGGGGTAATTTCACCTTTTACAAGTCCGTTGAGCGTTCTGATGATTATGTCCGCACCAAGCTCGCTCATCTTGTCGTGAACGTCGCCTGTAGTCATATTTTCTCCGATATCAATCTTGTCACAAAGAAGTATATCCCCCGTGTCCATTCCGATGTCTGTAAGCATAGTGGTAACACCGGTTTCCTTTTCGCCGTTTAAAACCACTCTCCAAAGCGGCGCCGCGCCTCTGTAAAAAGGTAAAATACTTGCATGTACGTTTACGCAGCCCATAGGCGGTATTGCAAGTATATCGGCGGGGAGAATCTTTCCGTAAGCCGCAGTGACAAAAACGTCTGCGTTAAATGCCTTAAGAGCATCTTCAAATTCCTTTGTCTTTACGGACTCGGGAGAAATAACAGGCAAACCCAGCTTAATCGCTTCAAGCTTTACGGGACACATGGTAAGCTTGTTTCCGCGTCCCTTAGGCTTGTCTGCTTTAGTTACTACGCCTACAACCGAAAAATTATTATTTAAAGCATTGAGCACGGGAACGGCAAAATCAGGCGTTCCCAAAGTCGGATCGTAGCCATGTCGTTCTGTGAGCCA
>JAZPZG010000061.1:0-31494 GCA_045544575.1 Clostridia bacterium | reverse complement strand
CTGTGTAACAGTAATGATGTTGATAGTACCGCCGTTCACTTCAGCTGCAGCATCAAGGTAGCAACCCTCAAGAGTAGATGTACCTCTGATGTGCTGAATGATAGCCTGTGCATCAGCTGTTTCAACGCCGTTAGAGCCGTTTACGTCACCTGCAACAACAATCTCGTAAAGAACCTTGCCGGTTGCATCTACAATCTTCATACCTGTGCAAATAACAGCATTTGCAGCAACAGCTGTAACACCGTCTGCCTTTACTATCTTGCTGCCGCCAAACACTTCCGTTACCATGCTTGTAACATCAGAATCAAGAACTGTGCCGGCTTCTGCCTTTACGATAGTATCACCGGTCGCAATACCCTTATCAGTAAACATTGTACCGAAAATTGTAAACGTTACCTTAGAAGCAGCGTTTGCAAGCTGAACGTCACTTACGAATGAAGCTCTTCCTGCAGTATTGTACATAAGATATGCAGTATACGTACCTTCCTCAAGCGCACCTATATTAAGAGTTCCGCTTGCCCCTACGTAAGAAGGAGTACCTGTCTTAAGGGCAACGGCAGAGCCGTTTCCGGGAGCAGTTCCTTCAGCGTAAACTGCGATGTAAGGATGTCTGTAGTCTTCGCCGTCTATGTAATTATCCAATCCGGAATAAGTAAATACAACGTCATCGGTTACTGCAATCGTATCGGATACCGAAATGGTAGGAGCAGAATTGGATGAAAGGAAGCGTATAGATCTTACGTCCACTGTAGCTCCCTGAGCAACAGACTGATCAAAGTAGTCAAATCTCATGCCGTTAAAATAGCCTGTGAGAGCGGACTGATCGCTTATGTCAAGAATATATTCATGCCACTGACCGTCTGCAATCCAATTCCATGTTTCGGTAATAGCTTCTGTAGGATCAACCTGAGTTCCTGCGTAGAGGTAAAGCTTACCGGCTGCAGAGGTAGAAGTCTTAGCTACAATAGAAACGTAGTTGTAATTGTCAACGGTAAACGAAGCCGTATCGTCAAAAAGCAAGTATGCGTATGGGTCATTCGTGGCAGTAGCCGTAGTATATCGCGTATACGCCGCATAAGTGGTTTCGTCAATTACCAGCGACGTGGAAGTAACTGCACCATCAGTACCACGCATTGCCCAATTAGTAACTGCTTGGTTGTCAAAAACTATATCGGTAGGATTCGTAATGGCTGTATTGTGAGAAAGACCGTTTCTGTCCGCTACCTTTTTAACGTAATCAGACTTAAGAGATACGTAACCCGTCTTTCCGTAGTAGTTAATTCTACCCCAGTTTTCACTTACAACCTCAAGAGCATTGAAACGCTCGCCTGTAGCGAAAGAACCGATAACGTTACCTGTACCGGCTGCATCTCTTACGTTAAGAGAAGCAGATGTAACTTGGTGAACGCCTGTGCTGTATGTGGGAGCAGATGTATAGCTCGGACTGCAGATGTACTTTACGTATGTGCTGGAAGAAGAATAAGACTTAGAAGCAACCGCACCACCGTTAACGGTAAATGCAGTAGTACTCGTATTACCCTCGATGGTATAAAGCGTACCGCCGGAATAACCGGTTACGATACCGATGTGGTTAACAGTTCTGTATGAAGCAGCACCTGAGCTGAGGAAGAATACGATATCACCGGGCTTAGGAGTATAGCCGCCTGCCTTAACGGTAGACCAGCTGTATGCCTGACCTCTGTTAGCAAAGAAAGACTTCTGAGTCTCAGTATAAGAATCGTAATCAACAACGCTCTCCGGAATACCTGCAACGTAAGCACACCAGGACACGAACATAGCACACCAATATGCACCGTCCATACCATACCAATATCCGTACTCGGTATAGTTTCCGCTGCCTGCATACGTACCTGCACGCTGTGAAGTGCTGTTACCTTCAAGATATCCTATCTGTGACTTTGCAACGTTTACGATATCTGTTCTGTTGTCACCTGTAAGTGTAACTGCCTGAACCTTGCCGTAATAAGGACCGCTCTTATAAGAAGACGTAGGCGATCTCGAAGACGTATATCCGGCATAACTAAGAGTAAGTGCCTGAGAATCGGTCATTCCTGTGAAGACCGTTGTAACAGACAATATTGCCGCCAAGAGAAGCACGGCAACTACTTTAAAAGTTCTTTTCATAAAAACCCCTTTCACAAATAAAAAAATATAATCATAATCAAAACAACACAAAAAAAGCTAAATATGTACATCCAGAGGACATTTTGACCACAAACAGCCATATACCGCTATTTTCTATTTTTATTGTACTATCATTATATCACTGCCACACGCTGTTTGTCAACTGCCTCTCGCAAATTTTATACGGGGTACAAAAAACGATGCGGATAAAGTCACGCATCGTCGGGTAATTCATATTACAAGCAAGCCGTAAGCCGGGTTCTGTCGTGGATGATCATCTATCTTGGCACAATATCGCTACTGTGCTCCAGCCACCATGGGAACTGTCGGGCAAACAATCGTTCCTCAGCGGTGTTGCTCCGGATGGGGTTTACACGGCCACTATGTTACCATAATGCCGGTGAGCTCTTACCTCGCCTTTTCATCCTTACCCGTAAAACGGGCGGTAATTTTCTGTTGCACTTTCCTTGAAGTCACCTTCACCGGGCGTTACCCGGCATCCTTGCCCTGCGGAGCCCGGACTTTCCTCAGACGGTCCCTTTCGGTTGCGCCCGCGATCATCTGGCTTACTTGCCGTGTCATTATAACAAACCGCCAAGAAAAAAGTCAAGAAGATTACAACTTCATTATCACGTAAAAAAACACACCGACAGCCTGGAGAACACTGCCCAATACGACAAAGATATGAAAAATCGAGTGAAAATATCTTTTTTTCTTACCTATACCGTAAATAACCGCACCCACGGAATATGCAATCCCCCCCGCCAAAACGAATCCGAAGCCGTACGTACCCAAAGCCTTATATGCCGTATCAAAGAAAAACAAAATTGACCAGCCCATTACGATATAACAAAGCATTGAAAACTTGCTGTACTTTTTTAAATCAATGGCAGTGAGTGTTGCCGCAAGAGCCGCAAGCCCCCACACAATGCAAAAATTCACGACACAGGCTGTAAAATCGACCTTGCTTATGCTGCATATTAAAATAGGAGTATATGTTCCGCAAATCAAAAAGTATATCGTGCAATGATCTATAACCTGCATAACTTTTTTTGCCGTTCCCTCTTTAAGACCGTGATATACGGAAGATATCGTATAGAGCGCCACCATGGAAGCACCGTACACAACGGAGGTAATAACGCCTGAAGCACTGCCTTTGATTGCAGAAAAAACCACACACAGCACAAGAACGGCAATTCCCACGCCGCCGCCTACAATATGGGTTACCATATTGAAAATTTCCTCTCCCGTCGTGTAATCAGGTAAAATTCTATCCCTTAACTTTGTTCTCTTGACAAAATTCATGCTCTCCGCCCGAATATCCTTTCTTCATTACTTTTACATCGGTTATTATAAAACCGATTTAGAGATAATTCAAGCCCTATTTTAAAAAATCCGCAAAAGTTTTAGCTTTTACGGATTTCATAGGTTCAATTATTATAATCACAAAACATTTTCTTCGTTTTACTTTTCCAGTCCGGAATCATAAGATTGAGGGCACGCGGCAAAACGCTTATGTCAATCGGAAGCTCATCCCCGCACTCCCCGTCGTAGTCGGTTACGAAATTTTTATTTTTATCAAGCGGCTTTATGGAAATCCTGTCAGTCTGGAAATACGTCACACACTTGCTGTTAGTAACGTGTGTTCCCATTTGTACCTGAGTAAACACGGGAACAATATCCGCCGGCTTAATATTTTTCAAAAGGCACACGTCTAATTTTCCGTCATCTACACACGCCTTCGGCGCAATATTGAGGAATCCTCCTACACTGTTCGAGTTTGCTATTATCATAAGGAAAGTTTCCGTTTCAAAGGAAAAACCGTCTGTCTCAAATCGCAAGGGCACTGTATCAAGCTTCAGCTCGCCTATACTTTTTACGCCCTCTATATAATAAGCCATACGTCCGAGAGCAGTCTTTTGCTCGGAGGACACGTTATGTGCAATATCAGAGAGCAATCCGCCTGCCGTGACGTTTAGAAAATACTTTCCGTTCACAACACCAACGTCAACAGGCTTAACCTTATACTCACGTATCATCCGCACGACGCCTTGAACGTCACTCGGAAGACCCATTGCCGCCGCAAAATCATTCGAGGTGCCGGCTCTTAAAATTGCAAGAGGAATGCCCTGTCCGCCGTCCATTATTCCGCACACGGTTTCGTTTACGGTGCCGTCGCCGCCTACTGCCATAATAAAATCACATTCTCCCGCCTTTACGCTTGCGGCAGCCTCACGCGCTGAATTTTTCCCTGTGGTATATACAATCCGCGCTTCCGTTAAGATTCCTTCTCTCAAAAGTGTACGAACTACAGAATGTGCCGTGTTTTGGTGAGTCTGCATGCCTGAGTTCGGGTTTACTATAAACATGCCCTTCATTATTTAATTCACCTTGCCTTTACGGAAAAAATATCTTTTTGACTTTGGGTTAAAGCCAGACCGTCCTTATCTAAAGAATAGGAAGTCAATTCCATGTGCGCGCCGTCCTTTTCACCGCTGCAAAAATAGCAGTACAGATATCCGCCGCTCACGTACATATCGGAAACATTATACTCACTTTCTTCAAGAGAAATCACAAGTTCCGGAATCCCGCCTATAAGGCCTGAATCTGTCGCATTTTCAACCGACACACGATAAATGCCCTTGCCGACAGGCTTATCTGCATTATCAACCGATTCACAACCGTAATAGTACACGTGCTTTTCCGTTACGACAAAAGCCGCGGACAAAAGCACCGCATTCATGGACTCTGATTCAACGTATCCTTTATCTGTGATTTCAACCCTGCAAACAGAGCCTGTAAGACTTCCGTCAAGATTTACCATGTCAAAATAAATCTTAGAATCCTTAAGCTGAAAATCGTACACGTTTACGGTAAGAAGCTGCTCCTTCGCATAACCGTCCTCTGCAGGTACAAGACGGAACAATCCTGCATAGACACCCTCTGCCGCTCCCGTTGAATAGTAAACCGTACCGTCCTCTCCTACCGCCACGTCATATCTGAAATCCTTGGCATTATCGGCAATATAAACGTCCTCAACATCGCCTGTTTCAATCTCCATAACTGAAATACCGGCAGATGACGAATAATATAGCTTGCCGTTTTCTACGTCAAACGAACCGCCCTTCTTAACAAGAAGCTCACTCTCACTTTCTGCCGCCGCATTAACGGGGCGTCTGTATATACGGGCATTGTCCTCGGTGCGGTAATAAATATAGCCGTCCTCAAGGAGAATCTCCTTGGGCGAATCGTCACAAAGCTTCACGGGCTTTGCGGAAGCCTCCGTCATATCAAGGCTGTACAATTTTCCGCCGTCTGCGAGATTCTGAAAATAAAGCACACCGTTATTTTCAATCATAGCAACCTTTGTATTATGCTGCGGCTCAGTCACGGTTATCGTATCTTCATCAGGCTCCTTTAAATTAGTCTCGCCGTTTGAAGCAAACCACCAGATAAGTCCTGCCGCCGCAACTATGCACACAACTGCAACCGTAATGCATGCGGCGATTATTCTCTTTCTTTTGGCCTCTGCCCTTTTTGCGGCAATTCTCTGCTGTCTGTTTTCCTTTGATTCACCCGGAAGCGCAAATTCATCGTCGCCTATCATGTAGTTCTTGTGGCTGACCTTTGCAAGCGCCGTTTCCTTTTCATTTAAAATGAGCGGCATAAAGTCCGGTGTACATTCATTAATATCGGAGGCAAGCTGTTCCTTCACGTAAGAAGCGTTTCTTTCTTCGGGAGACAACGCAACAAGCTGATTAATTCCTCTTACAAACTCGCCGTCGGAAGAAGCCTTTTTATACCAAAGGAGTCTTGCAATTTCACTTTTTGACAAACCTGTACCGACACGCAAGACAATTATCTTTCCTCTGTCCTCATCAGTTTCGACAAGCGCCTGACGAAGAAGCGTAGATACGTTTTCCAAATGCATTTCACTTGCCGATCGGCTGAACTCTCCGTCACACAAAGCGTTGACCGAAAGATTTTTTACAATATCAAGAAGCCAATACTCCGCATTCAAGTCCGTATCGAATTTATACGCATACTTGATAATGCGCCTGTAAGCTTCCGTAACAATTTGCTTAGCAGTAAAGCGGTCCTTTGTATACGACAACGCCAAAGCATATGCACTGCCCTGGGTTCGCTTGCAAAATTCAGCCAAATCATCTTGGTTTTCTTTCGCTATTCCTACTATTAAATACTCTAAATTCACTTTCACTGACCTGCCTTTTTACAAACTTCCCCCGTAGCACACATTGTACCATACTTTCCGTCAAAATCAATACACAGCGGGCAAAGTTCCAGAAAGTCCGCCGACACAAGATAACAGCATATATCGCCGCCTGCCGCCTGCTCCGCCTTGCCTACGGAAAAAGGTATCGCCGCACCGTTTTCATCACGTCTCATTTTTCCCACACCGTGCAAATGCCCGAACCAACATTTCTCTATGCCCTCTGCTCTTAACAAATCAAGCACCTCGGAATTTTCTCCCCGAACGGTAAACGGAGGGAAATGAAAGCACATTATTATTTTAGGGTTCCCCGCAGGCACTGCGGGCTCTGCACCGAGCGATATGATTCCCATGCTTTCGGAAGGAATTTCAGTTCCGTTTTCAAGCGCCTCAGCATACAGTCTCCGCAATTTTTTTCCGTAGTCGAGTGAGAGCTTCATTCTGGCAAGCTCTCTTTTATAGACTTTGAGGTCACTTGCATCAAATCCTGATTCACAGCCGGGACACTTCCAGCCCCTCGTTCCGCACACGATAATATCATAGTCGCTGATATAAAAGGCATTATTGTACAGAAAGTTAAGAGTACTAAGACCTCTGCTGTCTCGCAAGTGCTTTAGTCTTGTAAGAGAACTCCACCAAAGCTCATGATTGCCTTTCATAAGTATCTTTTTTCCGGGAAGCTTATTAATAAACTCCAAATCGGGAATCGCTTCATTTTCTTTAAGACCCCACGATAAATCTCCCGGCACGATAACTAGGTCACGTTCGTCAACCGCAGCTCTCCAATTTTCCTCAAGTCTTACCGTATGATTTTCCCAAGCCTTGCCGAAAATATCCATAGGCTTGTCCGTGCCGAAGGATAAATGCAAGTCTGCAATTATAAATATTTTACCTGCCACGGCTGCCTCCCTGCTTTTTTTCCGAATCGTCATTGCAAAGACTCTTCAATATTTCTTCCGCCAATCTTTCTCCGATTCCGTCTACCTGTGCCACCTGCTCTTTAGTTGCACGCCTTATTGCGGCAACCGAGCCAAAATGCTTCAAAAGAGCAAGCTTTCTTTTTTCGCCTACTCCCGCAATGCCGTCAATCACTGACTTTTTATAACGCTTTTCACTCAGCTTTCGGTTATATTCAATGGCAAAACGGTGCGTTTCATTTTGCACTCCTGTTATAAAGCGCCAGACATCGGGGTCCTCTTCAAGTATGAATTCCTTGCCGTACCTGTCCATCAGCCCTCTGCTTCGGTGCTTGTTGTCCTTTACCATACCCAAGATAGGAATATCAAGGCCTAACTTTTCCATGATATCACAAGCGGCATGTATCTGACCAAGTCCTCCGTCCATTAAAATCAAGTCGGGACGTTTTTCAAAGCCCTTGTCTCCGTTCACCAATCTCGTATAACGCCGCTCAAGCATTTCTCTCATTGATGCAGTATCATTACGAGTTTCAACAGTCTTCATTTTAAACCTTTTGTATTCGCTTTTACAAGGCTTACCCTTTACAAAAACAACCATCGAACCGTTTATTTCCGTATCACCCTGATTGGATATATCAAAGGCTTCAATTCTAATCGGCAACTTTTCCGTTTCGGCGAGCTCTTTAAGCTTTTCCAAAACTATAAGATTTCCGCCGTCATCGGCATTTTTGGTCATTTCATAATTTTTAAGCGCAAGCTCTGCATTTTGATGTACCATAGCGGCAAGGCTTTTCTTTTCTCCGCGCTGAGGGGTAATTATCTCCACCCTATGCTCCGCCTTACGGCTTATCATCTCCTCAAGCAAAATGCGTTCACTTTCGGGAAGCTCTGTTTCACTGTATATTCTGCGCGGAATCAGGGTATCGTTATCATAAAACTGTTTAATAAACGACGTAACGATTTCAGAATGCTCTGTATTCCCCGCACCTTCAAAAATATAAAAATCTCTGCCCAATATACGGCCGCCGCGCACAAAAAAAACTTGCACACACGCATCGGTTTGATTTACGGCAACCGCCGCTACGTCAAAGTCACTTTCTCCGGAAAGCGTGACCTTTTGCTTTTCGCTTACTATTTCAAGAGCTTTTATTCTGTCACGTAGCGATGCCGCCTTTTCAAAGTTGAGGTCACTTGCAGCAAGCGCCATTTCTTCCTTTAGTTTTTTTATCATATCCGACGAGCGGCCCGATAAAAAATCGCACACACTGTCTACGTTTTTATTGTAGTCCTCTTCACTTATATATCCCGCGCAGGCTCCTTGGCATAGTCCTATATGATAATTAAGACATACCCTGTCGCAAGTGTTTTCCGAAATCTTTTTTCTGCATTGGCGCAACGGGAAATTTTTATACAAAGTATCAAGTGTGGATTTCACCGCATAGCTGCTGTAATACGGCCCAAAATATCTGCTGCCGTCCTTCACCGCCTTATGTGCCATAAATACACGCGGGAAGCGTTCACCCGCCGTTACCTTTATATAGGGATAATTTTTATCGTCCTTAAGCAAAACGTTGTATTTGGGACGATGTTTTTTTATAAGGTTACATTCCAAGAGAAGAGCTTCGTACTCACTGTCCGTCACGATATACTCAAATCTGCGTATCAGACTTATCATACGGGTAATTCTTTCATTGTGCGGAGAATTGTTAAAATACGAGCGAAGCCTGTTTCTCAATATAATCGCTTTACCTACGTAAATAATTTTATCATCGGCATCATGCATAAGATACACACCGGGCTTCTCCGGAACTTTTTTCAATTCTTCCTTGATATCAAACACGATATGCACCTCCCTTGATATTTTAAAAAGAGGCGGCAAATCGTATATCTGCCGCCTCGTCTTGTGCGCAACGCTGCGCAACCAATGTTAATAAACTTTAATTAAGAAAGAGTACTCCACATGTTGTTACACTCAGTCTGTATAGTCTCCAAAGCATCCTGTACGGTAGCATTGCCCTTATACCAGTTCTTGAAGAATTCATTCATACGTGTAGAAATGATAGTGGCAATCTCAGCGGGAACGTAAGAACTTACGTGACCCGGCACGTATCTGTCGTAGTTAGCAGTAAATGCCGCATAGTTCTTATTCTCCCAACCCTCTGTCTTAAGATGCCAGAAATCCTGCTCACCGAGAGTCTTAATAATCGGAATATCTCCGCCGCTCTGACTGTGGTATGCAAGCTGTCCGTCCTCTGTGTACAGTGAGCAAACAAGAGCTGCCGCCGCATCAAGGTTAGTTGAGTACTTAAATACACCGAAACCAAGAGTTCCGCAAGGAGATGCAGACTTTTCAAAAAGCGGGAAAGGAGCAATATCCCACTCGATGCCCTGCTGATCGAGTGTCTGTCCCTTAGCTACAAGATTTGTGTATGCAGCGTTAAACTGGAAAACAGCACCCTGTTCTGTATTGATATTAGCAAACTTATTGCCCCACTCGGAACCGATTTCCACAGCACTGTTAGTAGTAGGGAAAACGTAGCCCTTTTCAAGAACGCTGATGAGCTCGTTAACACCTCTGAGAACGTTATCCTCTGTAAGAGTAATTCTCTTGTTTACAGAGTCATACCACTTTCCGCCGAAGCCTGTAAGGAAAGGCATAAAGTAGTGATCGTGCCATACGGGGAAGGAAGCTGCTACCTGCTCGTACTGGTTAGTATCGGGATTGATCTTCGTGAGAGCCGCAGCATAATTCTTAAAGTCCTCCCAAGTCCAGGAGTTGGATATTCTGTCCTGTCCGTCAGGCAAAATGTTAGCCTCTTTAACTGCACCGAGGTTATAAACAAACGTCTGCTGACCGCAAGTAGCACCGAGGAAGTATGTTTTTCCGTCTACAACGCCGAGGTTGTAGATACCCTGGTATACCTGGGAAAGATCAATATCAAACGCTTCAATGTAATGATCAAGGGGCAAAAGAGCCTCCTGCTTAATAGCGTATGTATAAACAACTTCATCCCAAAGAGCATATACGTCAGACATAGTCTTTGAAGAAACCAATGCAGGATAGTTTTCCTGGCTCACACCGAAGTTAACCGTAACGTCAACCTCAGGATACTTCTTCTGGAAATCAGCTACCCAGCTTCTAACGCCCTGCTGTGATGCAGCCGTGGAATATGCTTCACGTCTTGCGGCTACCTCAAGCTTACCCTTTACAACGGGCTCGTGGTCAAGCACACCGTTATTATTTCCTGTCTCATCTTCACCGCAAGCTACCACGCCGAAAAGCATGGAAACGGCAAGAAGCACGAAAAGGGCAGATTTCAATATTTTTGAAATTTTTTTCATAAAATTATCAACCTTTCTTGCTTTTATCCCGAAGGATTACATAGTGCAATTATAAACTAACCGCGCTTTTCTGTCAATAACATTTATCCCGTATATTTTTTCCTTAAATTGCATAAAATTTATTGAACGGAACGACAATTAACGTCTGTAACCGCAGCATTTAAAAGAGGAGGGTACTGCTTATGAGTACAAAAACATTGCCGGCTCTGAAAAATATCACCGCCGCTTTTTCGGGCTTTACCGAAAAAGTCAAGCTTCGTCGCACACCGCTTACAGAAGAAGAACTCGCGGAAAAAGCCAGAAGCGAAGAGCTTTTCAGGCTGAAAACAGAGCTTTACTCCGTAAGGAAAGAAATTAACACCATAACTGCACAGTTCAATGATGCCTGCGAGCCTGAGTGCATAGCATATTACGCCTATCTTCTCAAAGCCACAGAAGCAAAATACGACTATTTATTGAGACTTGCACGGGAATCTGTTGCCGAAACCGAAAAAACCGCTCTGTAGACATAAAAACAAAATTCTGCTTTTGTTTTTAATATTTCGAGGGTTACGAGCATACTTATATAAAAAAGAAGCATAGGAACCCCGTACTTATGGAAATCTTAAACAAAATAAAAGACTGTGTCGCAAAACTTGTATCATACGTCAAGAGCAAAGCAACCAAAAGCAGCCCCGAAAGCCTTATAGCGGAGGCGGAAGCACGTGTTGAAAAAAGTAAAAAAGCAGCAGAAAGACAGCTGCTGTCGATACAAGAGCTCACGGCATCCTTGAAAAAAGAAATGAAGCTTAAAGAGGAAGAGCTTTTAGAGTTAAAAGAATGTATTACGCTTGCCGTAAATGACAACGACAAGGATCTGCTTATCTCATTGTTGCTGGAAGAAGAAGCTGCAGAAGAAGCTTTTATAGCACAGAAAAAAATCTACGATAACGCAGTGGCGGATGCTGTGAAAATAAGCGATAATTATCGGCGCTTCACTTCCGATATAAACGCATTGCTCCGCGAGCTGTCAACCTTAAAAACAAGAGCCCAATTTCTGAAAATGAGAGAACAAATCGTAATAGTTGAAAACCGATTCGAACAACAAACGCTCAGCGATTCTTCACGTCAAATCAAAGCCTCTGCAGACAGCACCGCACGAAGAATCGACCTCGTAAAACAAAACAGCAGTCGCAAGAAAGCGTTGGAGAAAGCCACCGCACTTCTTGCGACCGAGAAAAGGTAATAAATATTTTAATTTTCAATCTCTTCTTCGGGCTCTGTTGTTTCAACGGAGTCCTCAGTATTTAAATCCGGCGTACTGTCATCCTTCTGCAGGTCATCTGCTTCTTTACGTTTTTTGCTCTTCTTTTTAAGAATAACCGTTACCGTAATAATTACCGCAATAAGCAAAGCTCCCAGACCTGCGACACATGCAATCTTAATAATTCCTGCATTTGCGGCTTCGAGTGACCATACAGCAACCTCGTACACGTTATTGTCATCGGTTACCGCTCTTAAAACTATCTCATGAGTTCCTAACGTTCCCAGATAACGCAAATCAACCGCACCGACAAAGCCGTTATTGTTTCGGCATTCCGGATAATCAGCCTTCTTAGACTTATAAACGTCCTCGCGCATTACCGTCTCAACGGGAAGCCACATACCGCCGTCAATTGACATTTCAAAGCGGAGAATATCCTTTTCACAAACAGACCAGCCCTTAAACTTGACGATAAAGTCTTCTTCCGACTCTGCCTTTATCTCCGTTCTGCAAACGCCGTCACTGTCAGGATATATCCAAGGCTCTTCAAAATACACCTCGTGCATTACCGTCTCTTTTTCGGCTGACTTTTTAACGTTTATCTTCGCAACCTCAATTTCTTCGCCGCCGTTTGTCACACCAAGCACAACGACTTCAGCATTTTCCTCAAAATCAAGAGAAATAGTTCCGCTGTAAGAGTTTTTGCCCTTACAACCTGCAAAATCATAATAAATCGTGTTCGGCGCACAGTAGTCGGGATTATACTCAGCCTTAAGCGACTTTGCCTTGCCACCGTTAATACTGTACTTAAAGGTCTTAATTCCGTCCTTATGGAAAGCCCAACCCTTAAGCGCAAGCTCTGTTTGCTCCTTAGCTACGGTAATATTACCCGTTGCAGGGCCGTCAACGGTAGAATCGCTCACGGGAAGCTCAACCCCTCCGACGTACGTCTTTTCGGCAACCTTTACGGTGCTGTCGGGCGCATATTTTACGTTTTCAATATGCTTATAACGGATAATGTCATAGCCTGTGTCCATCTTTGCCTGCAGGTCAGCAAGCGTTCCCGTAGTACCGCCCAATCCGTAGGTACGCATTGTCATTATAGGCGGTGTTTGTTCCATAGTCGTAACACTTACAACCTCGCCCGCCTTGTTGTAAACCACGTCATATATAAGAATAATATGGGCACCGCCCTTATTTATTGCATAGCCGGTTTCAAGCTGCTGAACGTTATTTCCCACAACGATAAACGTCTCGGGGTCTGCCTCAAACAGTGCCGTGGTGGTTCTTGAATCGAGATCCCAGCAATAAGAAACAAACGAGCTGCAGTCGCTTGCCATGTACGGACCGAAACGAATTTTTCCGTCGCCTGTCTGAGATTCATAATACCACGTATTTTGACCTCGAAGCTCATAAAAATCACTGTCAACGTCCTTCACCGCTTCAACAAATGCCTCAAGCGTTACTCCGGTAGAGCCCTTTATGCCTATGTACTTGCCTTCGTGCACGGGCTGTCCGTACGGAGCACCCATATACGTAATGCCTGCCTTAAACAGCTTTGCGGTTGTTTCACTGTTCTCATACATATACAAATCTTCAAGAGGCGTCCATTCAATTTCATACATCTGGCGTGCCCTTAAAAGGCTGTTTTTTACGCCCTCCGAAAGCTCTTTGCGATAATAGCCCTCATCCTCACATTGTCCGAGTCCGAAAAAGCCATCGAAAAGCCCTGCGGCACTTACGTCCGTAAAACCGCAAAAAACCGTAATAACCGCCAAAATTACTGCTAAAAACCTTACTGCCATAATGTAAAATCACCTATTCCCTTTGTTCCGATGCAAACTGCCGCACAATATCCCGGAAGGTCAAAAAATTCTTTGAAAGAAATTGTTTCCTGCACGGCATTTTGCCTTACCCTCGGCATATCATTATCATCAAAATAAATCTCAAACTCGGAAAGAGGCAAAGACAACCCCCTGCCTAAAGCTTTTATAAAACTTTCCTTAAGTGTCCAAAGCCTGAAAAAGGCTTTTTGACCGGTAAGAGTCCCTTGCGCCAAATGCTTTTTCACATAGTCGCTTTCCCCTGCAGTAAAAAACCTTTCCGCAATATCAAAATCAATTTCTCTTATCCGTTCAACGTCACAGCCCAAGAAGCTGCAAGCACCTTCGTTTGTGTCCGTCTCAACGGCAAGCATCACCATATTTCCCGAATGTGAAAGATTAAACCGAAGCTCGGGCTTTTGTGCAAGCATCGGCTTTCCGTATTCACCGACTAAATACTCGGCAGTTCCCGCAGGTATCCCGAAAAGCTCCTCGAGGGTCTTTTCGAGAAGATATCCCGCCGCAACAGACAGACTTTTCTTTTCGGCTCTTTTGAATCGGTCGGCTCTTTTTCTTCTTTCGCAGGAAAGCTTATCGTAATTCTCACCAAGCTCTTCCGTTGTTGAAAAAAAACACTTTACCATGTCCGCCGCCTCTGCCGAAAATTAAATATTTTTCATTATAACGCCTTCGATAATTCCGACTGCATTCTCACAGTTATCCATGCAGGCCTCCATATCATCGAAAATCGTCGTCCAAATAAGCTTTGTAACAGCATCGCTGTCATCTGTGAAAAGCTTCTTGATATACTGTGCGTGAAGTCCGTCACCTTCCGTCTCAAGGGCGTTAACCGTAAGCAACATCTTTCCAAGCTCCTTGGACTTCTTGAAGTTCTTGAACTCCTTCATTGCATCCTTCATTGCGGTAGTGCTCTTAACAATAAGTGCCGCAAAATCAACAGCATCCTCGCGGATAGCTTCAACGTTAAACATATAAATACGGCGCATAATATCGTCAATATCATCAACAATATCGTCAAGCACGTGTGCCATTCTCGTGATATCCTCACGGTCAATGGGAGCGATAAACTCATGTGCAAGAACCTGAATCATCTCATTCTTAATATCGTCGGCACAATGCTCAATCTCATGTACCGCATTCATATCAGCCTCAAATTTGTTCTTGTCATAATTTTTAAGGCTATTGTGCAAATATTCAGCTGCATCACAAGCAATCTCTGCGCTCTTGCAGAAAAACTCAAAATAATCATATTCTTTTTTATTGGATTTTGCCATAACCGTTTGTTCTTTTCTACTCAATTAAAATAATGCAACTATTTTTACCATTATATATCCAAGCAAACCGCAACCGGGGAAAGTGAGCACCCATGCGAGAACCATTTCGCCGACAACCTTCCAGTTGACCGCAGAAAGTCTTCTTGAAGCGCCTACACCCATTATCGCAGTAGTCTTAGTATGTGTTGTACTTACAGGAATACCCGTAAGCGAAGCTATGAGTAAGCAGATTGCCGCACCGAAATCAGCCGCAAAGCCTTGATAAGTCTCAAGTTTAACCATTCCCATACCTACGGATTTAATAATCTTATATCCGCCGATAGACGTTCCGAGCGCCATTACCACCGAGCAAAGCACCATCAGCCATATCGGAATGTCGAAAGATGACACGTCACTCTGACCCGATGCCAAAAAAGTTCCGAGTAAGAACACACCCATAAACTTCTGACCGTCCTGCGCTCCGTGCATAAATGCCATTGAAGCACCGCCGAATATCTGTGCACCCTTAAAGAAAGGCGTTGTCTTTTGCCTGTCTGCAAACTTGAATATTTTTTCAATAGCCTTAGTTGCAAGGAAGCCCGAGCCAAATCCGAGGGCAGTAGACAGGAAAAGACCGATTACTACTTTTACCCATTCTGCAGGATTTATTCCCGAGAGGCTGTCGTGCATTGCTATAGCCGCACCGGAAAGACCTGCGATAAGCGCATGGCTCTCACTTGTAGGAATACCGAATGCCCACGCAAGCACCGCCCATATTATAATCGCAAGCAATGCCGCACAGAGACCTTTTGTAGCATCTACAGTATTGTCACCGAAATCCACCATTTCAAAAATCGTAGTTGCAACGCTCTTATTAACCAGTGTCATAACGAACACACCGAAAAAGTTGCAGATTGCCGCCATGATAATTGCCGCCTTGGGCTTCATGGCGCGTGTTGAAACGCACGTAGCAATCGCATTAGGAGCATCGGTCCAACCGTTAACCAGAATAACACCCAACACGAACAGTGTTGTGATAAGAACTACCGGGTTCGAGACCGCAATCTTAATATATTCAGTTAAGCTTACGGTTGCCAATCCTAACGTCATTTGATTAAATACCTCCGTTAATTTCTGCTTTTAATTTTTCAACGAGCGCTTTTATCTCCGCAACCGCATTATCAAGAGAGAATTCTGTTTTCATGGATTTATCGCGGAGAGAAACCTCTACAACACCTTTTTCACAATTTTTGGGGCTTACAACAGCTCTTACGGGAATACCGAAAAGGTCTGCATCAGCAAACATTGAGCCGGGACGGATGTCTCTGTTATCATAAAGAACCTCCACTCCTGCATCACCCAAATCCTTGTAAAGCTTCTCAGCAATCGCCTTAACGTTTTCATCGTCATTTCTGAGATTGCAAATTTCAACCTCCCAAGGCGCAATGGTAATCGGCCAAATCGGACCGTAATCGTCACAGCTCTCCTCGCAAATCGAAGCAGCAAGTCTTCCCACACCGATGCCGTAGCATCCCATTATCGGGTACTGTGCCTCTCCGTTGCTGTCAAGGTACGTCATGTCCATGGACTTAGTGTATTTTGTGCCAAGCTGGAAAATATTACCGATTTCAATACCCTTCTTAATGGTAATGGCCTTCTTATGACAGCAAGGGCACTCTGCTCCCTCAAAAATCTTTGCAACGTCAACGTACTTAACGTTTCCGAGATCTCTTTCGATATCAAGGCCACGATAATGATAATCCTCTTCGCAAGCACCGCAAACTGCGTTATTAACACCCTTAAGAGAAGCATCAAACACCACCGTAACGCCCTTGGGAAGTCCCATGGGACCTATGAAGCCTGCTACGATACCGCTCTCCTCTGTAACGATTCCGGGATGAATCTCTTCACAAAGATAATTGCGAAGCTTCGTTTCGTTAACGTCAAGGTCGCCCCTGATAAATACGATAACGTATTCATCTGTCATATTTTTCTGATATACTACAGCCTTGGCAAAAGTTTCAGGCTTAGCACCGAGAAAATCGCAAAGCTCTTCTATTGTTTTAACACCGGGAGTATGAATCTTCTCCAAAGGCTGACTTGCCTCTGCAGTATTGTTTTCAACTATACACTCTGCCGCTTCCATATTGGCACTATAGCCGCACTCAGGGCAAATTGCAAGAGTGTCCTCACCGATATCGGAAAGAAGCATAAACTCATGGGATACGCTTCCGCCCATCATTCCCGAGTCAGACTTTACCGAAATAAAGTTTTTAGCGCCCGCTCTCTTGAAAATGCGGTTATACGCCTCGTGGCAACGATCATAGTACTGTTCCAAGTCCTCCTGAGAGGTGTGGAACGAATATGCGTCCTTCATGGTAAACTCACGGACTCTGATAAGACCGCCGCGCGCTCGCGGCTCATCTCTGAACTTAGTCTGAATCTGATAAATCATAAAAGGATACTGTGTATAAGATTCAGCGGTGTTTTTTGCAAGATGAACAGCCGCCTCTTCGTGTGTCATACCGAGAACCATTTTGTTGTTGCTTCGGTCTGTAAAGCGTGCCATTTCACTGCCGATACTCATATATCTGCCTGATTCCTCCCAAAGGCTTGCAGGCATTACAACAGGAAACATTACCTCTTGACCGTCGATTTTATCCATTTCTTCACGGATAATGTTTTCAATTTTTCTTGTGATGCGCTTCGTAGGCATAAACAAAGAATATATACCGTTTGCCATATACTTCATATAGCCGCCGCGCACCATGAGCTTGTGGCTGTTAATGATACATGAAGAAGGCGCATCCTTAAATCTTGTTCCTAATAATTCACTGACTTTCATTTATTCTCACCGATACTTTCTTTTGTGATCAAATCTTGTAATATTCCACAGCGGAACGGAAAATACCCATATCGTAATTACCCTCAACGTTCTTGTAGAGATCCTTTCCGATACGCTCGGAGTGACCCATTTTTCCAAGAACGTGTCCGTCTGCCGACATGATACCCTCAATTGCATAAAGCGAACCGTTGGGGTTGTAAGCAATATCGTAAGTAGCATTACCGTTAAGGTCAACGTACTGTGTGGCAACCTGTCCGTTTGCGGCAAGCTCATTTGCAACATCCGTACTGCAATAGAAGCGTCCCTCACCGTGTGAAATCGGAACGTTGTATATCTCTCCCGGCTTTGTAAGTGTAAGCCAAGGTGAATTGTTGGAAATAATCTTGGTTCTTACAATCTTGGACTGGTGGCGACCGATAGTGTTGAACGTAAGTGTAGGACTGTTAACGTCAGTATCAATAATCTCGCCGTAAGGCACAAGACCGAGCTTTATAATTGCCTGGAACCCGTTACAAATACCGCACATCAAACCGTCGCGATTCTTAAGAAGCTCGTTAACGCTCTCCTTTATTGCACCGTTTCTGAAAAATGCCGTGATAAACTTTCCGGAACCATCGGGCTCATCGCCGCCGGAGAAACCACCGGGTATAAATACAACCTGAGACTCGGAAATCTTCTTTGCCACGTACTCTACCGACTGTGCAATTCCTGCAGCAGAGAGGTTGTTTATTACAATAATCTCAGGCTCCATACCTGCCGCAATCATTGCCTTTGCCGTATCGTACTCACAGTTTGTTCCGGGGAATACGGGGATAACAGCCTTAACCTTAGAAGTCTTTACAGCTGCTGCTCTTACATGAGCACCTGCCTTCTTATTTGCCTCAATGAGATTGGGAACCGCTTTCATCGTGACGGGAACGTTGCATGAGAAAATACTCTCAAGCTTATCCTCGTAGCTTCTGAAGAGCTCCGCACAATCAGCTTTCTCATTTGCTCTCGCAATTTCAAGCTTCTCAGCAGTATTACCGATAACAACCGCACCGGCAGGTACATCAGCACCCTCTGCAAGCTCAAGCACGAAAGCACCGTAATTGTATCCGAAGATATCCTCATTGGTAACGTCAGCGTTGAAGTTAAAGCCGATTCCGTTACCCATAGACATCTTAAGTATACCCTCTGCAATACCGCCGCCCGTTACGGTCCATGCGGAAATTACCTTTCCTGCAGAAACAGCCTTATATACTGTGTCGTATACACTAAGCAATGACTTTGTTTCGGGAAGTCCGTCCTTTGTGTATTCAGGCTTTATAAAACAAACCTTGCTTCCCGCTTTCTTAAATTCCGGAGAAATTACGGTCTTAATATCGTTGCAGGTTACGGCAAAGGATACAAGCGTAGGAGGAACGTCAAGCTTTTCAAAAGTTCCGCTCATGGAGTCTTTGCCGCCGATTGCCGCAATCTTCAGATCAAGCTGTGCCTTAAATGCACCGAGAAGTGCCGCAAGAGGCTTGCCCCAACGCTTTCCGTCTGCCATGGGCTTCTCAAAATATTCCTGGAACGTGAGATATACCTGCTCAAAGGAAGCACCGCTTGCAATGAGCTTTGAAACAGACTCAACAACTGCAAGATATGCACTGTGATAAGGGCTCTTCTCTGCAATAAAAGGATTATAGCCCCAAGCCATAAATGAACACGTAGTAGTATCCTGCTTCTCTACCGCAATCTTATGAACCATTGCCTGAGGGGGAGTGAGCTGGTTCTTTCCGCCGAAAGGCATAAGAACCGTGTTCGCACCGATGGTAGAGTCGAAACGCTCAGAAAGACCTCTCTTAGAACAAATATTGAGATCACCTGCAAGCGCCTTCATGCCCTCTGCAAAGTCAGCAGGTATTTCTTTATCATAAGAAACGGGAGCCGCGGGAGTAATATCAATATGCTTCTCAGCACCGTTGGAATTGAGGAAGTCTCTTGAAATATCTACGATAGCCTTGCCGTTCCACGTCATAACGAGTCTCGGCTCTGCCTTTACGACAGCAACAACTGTTGCTTCAAGGTTCTCGGAGTCAGCAAGCTTCTTGAACGCTTCAACGTCCTCTGCCGCAACAACAACAGCCATTCTCTCCTGAGATTCACTGATTGCAAGCTCTGTACCGTCAAGACCTTCATACTTCTTGGGAACTGCATTAAGGTCAATTTCAAGGCCGTCAGCAAGCTCACCGATAGCAACGGATACACCGCCTGCACCGAAGTCATTACAGCGCTTTATCATCTGTGAAGCCTTTTTATTTCTGAAAAGTCTCTGGAGCTTTCTCTCCTCGGGAGCATTACCCTTTTGAACCTCTGCACCGCAGCTTTCAAGGGATTCCATTGTATGTGATTTAGAAGATCCTGTCGCACCGCCGCAACCGTCACGGCCCGTTCTGCCGCCGAGTAATATTACGATATCGCCTGCCTCGGGTCTCTCACGTCTTACGTTCTCCTCGGGAGCAGCCGCAATTACCGCACCGATTTCCATACGCTTTGCCGCATAGCCGTCATGATAAATTTCATCAACCTGACCTGTAGCAAGACCAATCTGGTTTCCGTAAGAGCTGTAGCCTGCAGCAGCAGTCGTTACAATCTTTCTTTGAGGAAGCTTTCCGGGAATCGTCTCTGCAACAGGCTTTAACGGATCAGCAGCACCTGTTACACGCATTGCCGCATAAACGTATGATCTTCCCGACAGCGGATCTCTGATGGCGCCGCCGATACAAGTAGCCGCACCGCCGAAGGGCTCAATCTCTGTGGGGTGGTTATGTGTCTCATTTTTAAAGAGCAACAACCACTTCTGTGTCTCTCCCTCAACGTCTACGTCGATTTTAACCGTACAAGCGTTGATCTCCTCGGATTCGTCAAGCTTCTCAAGATATCCGTTTGTTTTAAGATACTTAGTAGCGATAGTAGCTATATTCATGAGATTGATAGGCTTTGTAACGCCGAGCTCTTTGCGTACGTTAAGGTAATCCTCATACGCCTTCTGAAGAAGCTCATCCTCAAACTTCGCACTGTCGATAGTTGTGAGGAACGTGGTATGACGGCAATGGTCAGACCAATACGTATCAATCATTTTAATTTCCGTAATGGTAGGATCTCTGTCCTCGCTCTTGAAGTAGCTCTGGCAGAACATAAGGTCATCAAGATCCATAGCAAGACCCTGTGCCTTCAAAAATGCCGCAAGCTCGTTCTTATCGTAGCCTATAAAGCCGGTAAGAGTTTTTACCTCTGTGGGGATATCGTACTTTGCCGCCAAAGTCTCGGGCATATCAAAGCTTGCCTCACGGCTCTCAACAGGGTTAATAAGATGCTTTTTAATTGCCGCAATATCAGAGTCACTCAATTGTCCGTAAAGCACGTAAACGCGCGCTGTTCTTACCGTCGGTCTGTCGCCCTGTGACATAAGCTGAATACACTGAGCCGCAGAATCCGCACGCTGGTCAAACTGACCCGGCAAATATTCTGATGCAAATACACAATCGGCATCGTCAAAGGATATCTCATCGTAAATATCATCAAGCTGAGGCTCGGAGAAAACAGTTCTCTTGCTGCGCTCGTAAAGCTCCGCCTCGATATTCTCAACGTCATAGCGGTTAAGAATTCTAACGCGCTTTAATCCCTTAATTTGCAAAATATTTACTGCCTCATGAAGCAAAGCAACCGCTTCATTGTCAAGACCGCTTTTCTTTTCTACATAGATTCTGTAAACCATTTTTTCGCCCTCGCTCCAATATCTTTTCTGAAATACTCATTATCAAAATGTACAAACTCTGCTGCCTCGTATGCCTTGTCAATGGCCTCCGTAAGCGTATCGGCGCACGCCGTTACTCCCAAGACTCTTCCGCCTGCGGTAACAACGGTCTTACCGTCATCCCCGCCGAGCTTTGCACCGGCAACGTAAACAACACTGTCTCTCTTTTCAAGCTCAGCTTCGTTTATTTTAAGTTCAAAACCCGTGTCATATTTTTGCGGGTATCCCTTTGAAGCTTTAACTATGCAGCATGCCGCACCCTTGCTGAATTTAACCATATCCGGTGTAAGCTTTTCATCTGCAACGGCTTGCATTATCGTTAACAGATCAGACTCCAAAAGAGGCAACACAACCTGCGTTTCGGGATCTCCGAATCTGCAATTATATTCAATCACCTTAGGACCCTTCGGTGTAATCATAAGTCCGAAATAAAGACATCCCTTAAAAGTTCTGCCCTCTGCATTCATTGCTTTCATCGTGGGAATAAAAATTTCTTCCATGCATTTTTCGGCAACGTCCGCAGTGTAACAAGGGTTAGGAGCAATTGTTCCCATACCGCCCGTATTAAGACCGGTATCGTTATCTCCCGCACGCTTGTGATCCATTGAAGAAACCATAGGAACCATCGTCTTTCCGTCGGTAAATGCAAGCACGGAAACTTCGGGGCCTGTCAAAAACTCTTCGATTACGATATTGCTTCCGCTTGCACCGAAGATCTTATCGCACATGATAGAATTAATAGCGTCAAGCGCATCTTCTTTTGTCTCGGCGATAATAACGCCCTTTCCGAGGGCAAGTCCGTCCGCCTTAATAACAATGGGAAAAGTATCCTGAGCGTTTATGTACTCTTTTGCCGCCTCAGGCTCTGAAAAAACCTCATATCCCGCCGTAGGAATATTATATTTCTTCATAAGATTTTTTGAAAAAACCTTACTGCCTTCAATTATAGCGGCCTTCTTTTCAGGACCGAAGCACTTGATTCCCACCGCATTCAATGCGTCAACCGCTCCCAAAACAAGCGGGTCATCAGGTGCCACAACGGCAAAATCAATTTCGTTCTTTACAGCAAAATCAACAATTCCGTCAATATCCTTTGCTCCTATTGCAACGCACTCACAATCACCGAGCATTCCCGCATTGCCGGGAAGCGCATATATTTTCTCTGCATCGGGGTTTTTCTTGAGAGCCTTTATAATTGCATGCTCTCTGCCGCCTCCGCCTACAACCATTATTTTCATTATTGCTTGCCTCCTAAATTTCGCAGCTTCTTAACAGGGTATGTCTTATTTTCAATTCGATAGGGTCCTTTTCCGAGGTCACTTGATTTCACAAGTTGTTCGCTTGGGCGTATCCGCAATCAGCGGCTAACGCCCAAAGAACCGCTTGTGAAATCAATGATGGAACAACCTCATACCCGTAAATGCCATTGCAATATCATGCTTATCGCACGTTTCAATAACGTTATTATCTCTTATTGAGCCACCGGGCTGTGCAATATATGAAACACCGCTCTTTGCCGCACGGTCAACGTTATCTCCAAAGGGGAAGAACGCATCGCTTCCGAGAGATACTCCCTTAATCGTAGCAAGATAAGCCTTTTGCTCCTCTTTCGTAAAGGGCTCGGGACGCTCGCTGAAATACTGCTGCCATACGTCATCTCCAAGTACGTCCTCGGGAGTGTCCGACAAATAAATATCTACAATGTTGTTCATATCGGGACGGCCTACGTTCTCGGCAAACTTTAAGCCAAGAACCTTTTCGTGCTGTCTTAAATGCCACAAATCAGCCTTCTGTGCCGCAAGTCTTGTGCAATGAATTCTTGACTGCTGACCTGCGCCTACACCGATTGCCTGTCCGTCATAAGCAAAACAAACAGAGTTGGACTGAGTATACTTAAGAGTAATCAATGCAATGATCAAGTCCTTCTGTGCATCTTCGGGAATATCCTTGTTCGCAGTGGGAACGTTCTTAAGAAGATCATAGTCAATCTTAAAATTGTTTCTGCCCTGCTCAAACGTAATACCGTAAACCTGCTTTGTTTCAATCTCAGCAGGAACGTAATCGGGGTCTATCTGAACGATATTGTAGTTGCCCTTACGCTTAGTCTTTAAGAGTTCCAATGCTTCAGGCTCGTATCCGGGAGCAATAACTCCGTCGGATACTTCTCTTACGATAATCTTCGCGGTTGTAAGGTCACACACGTCGCTGAGAGCAATCCAGTCACCGAAAGAAGACATTCTGTCAGTACCGCGAGCTCTTGCGTATGCACATGCGAGCGGAGAATCGTCAAGTCCTTCGATATCGTCAACGAAGCATGACTTTTTGAGCTTGTCACTGAGCTTCTTGCCTATTGCCGCAGACGTAGGACTTACGTGTTTAAAAGAAGCCGCACACACCTCGCCGAGCGCTTCTTTTACTTCTTTTACAAGCTGCCAGCTGTTAAAAGCATCGAGAAAATTGATATATCCGGGTCTTCCGCTGAGAACCTTTATGGGAAGCTCTCTTCCGTCGTTCATATAAATTCTTGACGGCTTCTGATTAGGATTACAGCCGTATTTAAGTTCCAACTCTGTCATTTTTATTACCCCTTTTATTTATTTTTATTGATAATTATTTCTTTAGGCTCACTTCCGTCAAGCGGAACCTCACGAACAAACAAGGAAACTTTATTGTCCTCGTTGAGATTGCTCCAGAGAATATCAGCAAGCTCCTCTGCGCTGTCAGGCATTTCAATTTCTTCAGGCTCACCATAGAAAGAAGGAATGGGGTTGCCGTCACACTTGTACGTATGAATGAAATGACCTACGCCGACCTCTGGAGTATAATTGTAGAAATAGCGATTACAAACAGGTCTTCCGTTAGCACTCTTAAGTATTGAAAGCTTGTATGTAAAAGTATTTCTTGCAAAACAATAATAAAGCGCTGCAGAGATTCTGGGCGTATAGTTAGGGAAGTCGGGTTCAAATTCTCTCGTCGCAAGAGAATTTTCAAACGCACTGAGATCTCCGTTATTTACAAAATCAAAAATCGTATTCGTCTGGTCTCCGTTAGTAACGATATCAATATTTCCATCCTTTGCGCTGAGGTAAGGATTATAAATTATAAGGCTGGGGTCTGAAAGCTTGCTCTCGTCATAAGCCTTTGTTCTCATACCGCCCTCGAATCTTTCAAAAATTCTGTTGCGGCTGTTTTCACTTCTGCCCATAATAAAATATCCGATGAGCGCTTTTTTTCCGTCAGCCGACATACCCACAACAATACCTCTGCCCGGGTAGGAGTTTTCGCTGAGCAATTTCTTAATATCAAATAAAGCCATTTTTATCTCTCCTTGTATTGAAATATCTCTTAAAGTATTTTTCGCATTACGCGTTGCTTTCGCAAAGCTGCTTTGCTATCATTTCGATCGCCTCCGGCAAAATCTGCCACTCTGCCTGCTCCATTACTCTCCTTTGAAGCGTTTCGGGTGAGTCGCCTTCTTCTACGTTCACGGCCTTCTGCATGATTATCTTTCCGCCGTCCGGAATTTCATTTACAAAATGCACCGTAGCACCGGTCACCTTAACGCCGTATTTAAGAGCCTCCTCATGAACCTTAAGACCGTAATAACCCTTGCCGCAAAATGAGGGAATCAACGCAGGATGTACGTTAATGATCCTTTCGGGATAACGGGATGTAAATTTTTCACTTAAAATACACATAAAGCCCGCAAGTACAATGATGTCGATCTTTTCTTCCTCAAGACGCTCAATAAGTTTTTCTTCAAAAGCCTCCTGCCCCAACTCTTTTTTGGGAATGACTTCGGCAGGAATTCCCGCATACTTCGCCCTCATTACCGCAAAGGCATCGGGATTGTTAGATATTACAAGCGCGAGCTTTCCGCTTCTCAATTTTCCCCTGTTCTGGGCATCTATCAATGCCTGAAGATTCGTGCCTCCGCCTGAAACAAGGACGGCTATGTTCTGTTTTCTCATAATTTCATCAAATCCTGTCCGTATAATTACTTAAGAATGATCTTGTCGTCACCCTTTATAATATTTCCTATAACGTAAGCATCCTCTCCCATTCCGGTGAGAATTTCAAGCGCTTTGTCAGCCTCGTTTGCAGGAACAGTAACACACATGCCTACGCCCATATTATATGTATTGAACATATCTCTTTCGGGAATGTTGCCTGTCTTTGCAATAACGTCAAAAATAGGAAGCACTTTAACCTTACTGCGATCAATGTTTGCACAAAGTCCGTCGGGAACGGATCTCGGAATGTTTTCGTAGAAGCCGCCGCCTGTAATATGTGAAATTCCCTTAACATCAACCTCTTCAAGAAGCTTTAAGATAGACTTTACGTAAATCTTTGTGGGGGTGAGAAGAGTTTCACCGATTGTCTTTCCGCCAAGCTCTGCACAGGGCTGATACAGCATAGGATCGTTATTGTCTATATTAAACACCTTACGGCAAAGTGAAAAGCCGTTTGAGTGAATACCGGAAGAAGCAAGAGCTATAACAACGTCGCCCTCTGCCATTCTGCTGTTGTCAATAATTTTCTTTTTATCAACAATACCAACAGAAAATCCTGCAAGGTCATACTCCTCCACAGGCATCATACCGGGATGCTCTGCTGTCTCTCCGCCGATAAGCGCCGCACCCGACTGTACACAGCCCTCTGCAACGCCGCCGACAATCTCGGCTATCTTTTCGGGAATGTTCTTTCCGCAAGCAATGTAATCAAGGAAAAACAAAGGCTTTGCGCCAACGCATATAATATCATTTACACACATAGCAACTGCGTCAATACCTATCGTGTCATGCTTGTCCATCAAAATAGCCATCTTGACTTTTGTTCCGCAACCGTCTGTTCCCGATACAAGAACAGGCTCTTCCATACCCGCTATGTTAAGACCGAAGCATCCTCCGAATCCGCCCACGTCATCAACACAGCCCTCATTCTTTGTGCGGGCAATATGCTTCTTCATCAATTCTACGGCTTTGTATCCCGCGGTAATGTCAACGCCTGCTTCCTTATAGCTTTCACTAAAACTTTTCATGTTCAAATTCCTTTCTGTAACTGTCTGTCTTTTTCCAAAACTGCCTCAGCAGCCTCTTTTCTTGAAGCATCAAGCTTGCTTGCAAGCTCATCGTCACCTACCGCAATAATTTGCATCGCAAGTAACGCCGCATTAGCAGCACCGTCAATCGCAACGGTAGCAACGGGAATCCCCGCAGGCATCTGAACCGTTGAAAGAAGTGCATCAAGACCGTCAAGCACCGACGCCTTAATCGGGATGCCTATAACGGGAAGTGTCGTATTGGCCGCAAGTGCTCCTGCAAGGTGCGCCGCTTTTCCGGCTGCCGCAATAATAACTCCGAAGCCGTTTTTCTTGGCATTCACTGCAAAGCTTCGTGCCTCCTCGGGGGTTCTGTGCGCGGAATAAACGTGTGCCTCATACGGTACGTCAAACTTCTTCAATTGGTCAATCGCTTTTTGCACAACCGGCAAATCGCTGTCACTGCCCATAACAATGCCTACTTTTTTCATCTGTTACCTGCTCCTCTCAGTCTTCTGTGCCTCCATAGGGCTCTTTTAATAAAAAAAACTGTTTGCAAAACTGCAAACAGCCATTACAACATACAATTATCCCATCTGCCGACAGAAATACAATTTTTGTGTGCAAAAAAAGCACACGACAGCCACGCCACGCCGCAAAAAACAACCTGTAATATACTCACAAGGCAAAAATGCTTTTTCAAGCTAACCAAAGCTATGACCTCCCCCGGCAAGATAAAAGCCCTCGGGAACCTTTAAAAAGGCAAACTCCCGAGGACTATAATTTATCATAAATCACCCATAAAAGTCAATACGCTTCTATGCAATCTCATAAGAGGACACAGCATATTTATATGCTTCAGCCAAATCTCCTACTGCAACAACCGTGCCGTCATAATCAGTTTCTCCCCAGCTGAAAGAAACAGTGCAAACATCGTCAACAATAGAAAGATCTACATACTGCGCTTCACCGTTCTCATCAAGGAAGAACACACCGTCGATCAAAAGACCTTCCTCGTCTACAAAAGCCGTAGCACTGAATGAACCGTCATCTTCGGTATATCCTCCGAAATGAACAGTACATTCATCCAATACTATCGAATAAATCTCATCGGCATAAAATCCTTCATTATACTCAAAGTCATCATCGAAAGAATCATCTTCCCACTCGCCTTCGAAGTCATCATTAAAGGAATCGTCGTATCCAGGTGCAAAAAGAGAAGAAATCATATTAAGAAAATCTTCATCAAGCGTAGCCAGATACTCAAGAAGATCGTCTTCAGTCTCAATGTTCGCTTCTACGGTAGGTTCAGCAGGAAGCTCAACGTCTGCCTTTATCTTCAACGTAACAGTAATGGGAAGAACGTTCTCGCCCTCTACCTCAACGCCGTCAAGAGAAATTGTCATGCTGTTTTCATCAACCTTAGCTGTGCCGCTTACTTTAACAGCTTCATACTCAGCGGTAAATTTACCGTCGGCAGTATTATAAGTAACAACAGCCTCGATTTTTTCCTCATCGGAAACCTCAACATACGCAGTAGCTGTAACAACGTCTCCTTCGGTAACGGTATCAACGCCCGCCTTTATAAAGCCTGTCTCGCCGTCTACCTTTCC
The DNA here is from genome assembly GCA_045544575.1 of Clostridia bacterium. Lineage (GTDB taxonomy): Bacteria > Bacillota > Clostridia > UBA1212 > UBA1212 > RGIG8523. Next base: position 3,236 of record JAZPZG010000061.1, on the reverse strand, counting down.
GGAAAGTACAACAACGAATGAATCGGAATCGCTCTTTGCCGCAAGAACGAGGTCTGTGTCATTTTCTGCGACCTTAACGCTTCCGTTTGCATTAACCTCAATAATTTTGCCTGTCTTTTCGTTAACAATCATAGAAACGGCTATATCGGCAGAATCAAGAGAATTTATAAAGTCAATAATCTCGGTCTTGATATCTTCAACAGACACGGATGTCTCTTCAGTGTATATTTCATCGGTTACATCGTCGTACACTTCCTCATATTCCGTGAAGAACTTATCGAGTATCTCTGTCTGTATATCATCTCCGAAACTGTCGGCAATGCTTTCTACCAAAGCAACTGCACTTTCCTTGTTGAGAGAGTAAGTAGTCTTTACAGCCGCAATCTTTTCACCGTTAACTTCAACCTCAACAGCCTCTGCAGAAAGATTCTTATTCTGCTCAAACAAAAGTTTTACGAACTCGTCGATCTTCTTTTGCTGCTCCTCAGCATCTACGTCCTTAACCTCTTCAAAAATCTCATCGAACTCAAGCTCTTCGATCAAAGAAGCAATATACTCATCTGTAATCTTCGCGGGAGCCGCACCTGCAGCCTCAGAAGAAACGATAACGCCGTCCTTTGTAAGCCAAAGCGAAGCATCAATATCCATTTCGGCCAAAGCCGCATCTGCAATTACTACAACCTTTCCGTCTTCGGAGTAATAAATCGCAACAGTGCCGTCGTTACCTGCATAATCACCGGTTCCGACAACAGAAATCTCTATACCGCCCTTAGAAGCAAGCTTCTTTTCAAGCGCATCAAGCTTAGTACCTGAGGTATCCAAAGTCTTTTCAAAAACAGTTTCCAAAAACTCAATGGGTTTATCCTGTGCCATCTCAAGTGAAACCGCACCTGTCTCCGGAGCCGGTGTAGCAGTGCCGTCATTTTTTCCGGAATCGTCACCTTTGCCGGCTTCCTTGCCCTCGCCGCAACCCGCAAAAGCAAATACGAGCGCCAAGAGCATCGCTGTCACTGCAGCAATCATTCTTAAATAATTTTTCTTCATAGTAAAACTCATCACCTTTCAAAATAAATGATTATGTCTTGCATATTCATTCTATCATTGGATACGCCTTTTTGCAACAAAAAAACATTATTGCCAATAAGTGTTTTGAATGGTATAATGCTGTCATTGCAGAGATTCTCGATAATTTACGCAGAAAAGGAACGTCACCTTTATGAAGTATATTTACGTTATGATTTCAAGAACTCCCACTAAATTCGGTTCTGTTATAAGAAAACTTGGAAAAATAAAATACAATCACGCTTCCGTTGCTTTGGATGCAGAGCTTAATGAAATGTATGCGTTTGCAAGGCTCCAGCATAACACCTTGCTTCTGGCTTGGCTCATGCCCGAAACCATTGAACGATTTACGCTCCGTAAGTATAAATCCATCGACGTCACGATTTTCGGAATCCCCGTTACGGAAGAACAGTACGATAAAGTCAGAAACACAATCGATACAATAAAAAACGACCCTCAGTACATGTATAATTATTTTTCCGTAATTTCATACCCGCTTTTTCACGGAGTAGAAACATACAAATCCTACAGCTGTATAGAATTTGTAATGCATCTGCTGAGCGACGATTTAAATATTTCCACCACAAAACCTCTTTGCAGATATACACCCGATGACCTGCTCACGCTTTTATCGGGATACGTACACTATCAAGGAGACCTTATTGAATATTGTAAAGCGAACCGTAAGGCTACGCAATCGGACGAAAACAGTCTCATTGTCAAAAGGGAAGAAAACAAAAAGGGTAGCTCCGATTATTTCGCGCCGCTCACTTTTGCCCTGATTGCCAAAAGCTTCGTTGCCGCCGGAAACATCCTGCTTCGCGCCGTGAGTTTAAAGCGCAGAGTTTAATGCTTCAGATAAAAATTATAAACATCATACATATCCCGGGCATTCTCGAATAAATTTATTAAGAGAAAGCTCGGGAGTTTTTTATGGACAAAAACAAATCAAGTACACTTCCGTTACTGCTGCTTGACAACAGCAGTATGATGTCAGTTTTGAACCAAGGTGAATTCAGATGCTACAATCTGAGTTTCGAGGATGCCAAGCATATACTTGAAATTTATGACGAATCCGACATACTGCGCTGCTTCGGCAACCCCGACATCGAAACAGTAATTTACGAGCATTTAGGGGTTGCAAGGCGCAATTTTACTTACAAAAAAATCAGAAACATGCGTCCCGGACAGGATGCCATTGTTTTTAAGCTGTACGTTACCGCCTCCGAAACGCAACCGATTATACAAGCCGATGACGGAGTCGAAGCTAAAAAAATACAAAATGTATACGTATACTGCCAACACCTTATCAGATTACATTGACTATATATTTGACACTGCCGCAAAACCGCGGTATAATTCAAAAAAAAACAAGGAGGCAATGCCATGAGAATAGCAGTTACTTATGACAATGAACAAATATTTCAGCACTTCGGACATACCGAAAATTTCAAAATTTACGACGTAGAAGACGGAAAAGTAATTAACAAAATCGTTGTCGATACAAACGGACAGGGACACGGCGCACTTGCCGCTGTTCTTCAAGGACTCCGAGCAGACGTGCTTATCTGCGGAGGTATCGGAGGCGGTGCACAGATGGCACTCGCACAGGCAGGAATCAAGCTTTTTGGCGGAGTATCAGGTTCTTGCGATGCGGCAGTTGAAGCATTCCTTGCAGGAACACTCGGTTATAATCCCGACGTAAAGTGCAACCACCACGACCATGAACACGGCGAAGGCGGACACACCTGCGGAAGCCACGGTTGCGGAAGCCATACGTGCGGAAGTCACGGTTGTCACTGATAATATCAGAGACATCGTCACCACTATACCTGCGAGTGTTACTACATGGGTACGGCGTGTCATTAAGAGAAGAATCCATATAAAATGTCTGCTTCTTTTTCAGTTTGCACTAAGCCCCAGTGACATCACAGATAGTCTATACAAAGTTTTTATAAGTTTATTCCCCATGAAAAGCGAATTTCATGGGGAATTTTTCACACTTTTTTCGTATATGCCTTTCCTGATTCAGCAGTAAGCCGTGATTTCTCGGAGATATCTAAGCTAATCTCCGAGAAATCACTGTTGTCTGCAATTCTATGTAGCCGCTAAATGCTTTGAAATCTCCACAGGAGACAACTGTGATTACGAGGAGATATCCAAGCTAATCTCCG
>JAZPZG010000060.1:0-3933 GCA_045544575.1 Clostridia bacterium | reverse complement strand
CTTTCCGACTCAGGAAAGCGCCGAGGCTTTTTGTAATTTTAATATTTATTTTCTTATGACATCCATAATATCTTTTTCAAATTCAAAGGCAGTGGGAGCTCCGGAACCGCCTGCATTTGTAAGATTTGTAGCGTATACCGCACAAAGCTTCAATTCAGGGCAAATGATAAAGTGTGTACCGTATGCACCGCTCCAACCGTACGTTCCGTAGGGGAGGACTGCTTCAGGTCTTCTGTCGGTAACGACTCTCATTGAAAGTCCCCAGACCTGCTCTTGATTGAAGCCTCTTACTTCAGGTGTAATCTGAGGCGTTCTCATCATCTTTACGGTTTCGGGCTTTAGAATCCTTGTGCCGTTCAATTCACCGTCATTTAAAAGACATTCTGCAAAAATCATATAGTCATCAACAGTTCCCAAGAGACAAGCTGCTCCGCTTGCAAGTGTTTCGGGGAGTGTCAGCATATTTTCTCTTACGTCGGGAATTTCTTTGATGTTATTTTCTTCAATTTCGTAGATTCTGACAAGTCTGCTGAGCTGTTCGGCTGTGGGATGAAAAGTAATGTCGTTAAGTCCCAAGGGGTCTGTGATATTCTTTTTTATGTAATCTTCAAAGGTCATATCGGACACAATTTCCACAATTCTGCTCAAAACGTCAAAAGGAGCTATTGCACCGTAGCCCATGGCGCTTCCGGGCTCGTTGTCAAGAAGAATATTCTTATAACGCGGAACTGCCGTTGCTAAAGTATCGCCTTTTCGGGGATGAATGTCGGGGGCATCAAACTGTTCATAGCCTATTGCATCCTGGGCGAGACCGCTGGTGTGTGTGAGCAAATGAAAAACTTCAATGCCACGTGTAGCTTTTCCGATGTTAATAATTTTTCCGTTTTCGTCCTTTGCACCAAGACAAAAATCTTTCAGCTCGGGTATATACTTTGAAATATCATCGTGAAGTCCTAACTTACCGGACTCTACAAGCTGCATTGCGGCAGTGCCTGCGATAGGCTTGGTCATCGATGCAAGTCTGAATAAGGAGTTAGTTGACATTTTTTTCTTTGCGCCCATGTCTGAAAAGCCATGTGCAGAGTTCCATACTGTTTTGCCATCGATGTTTATTTTGGCAACACTTCCGACTAACTTCTTGTTTGCAATTCTTTCCTCTTGATGTTTTGTTATTGCACTGAAATCCATATTTTGCGCTATGCGCATTCATCTCCTTTTATATTTTATTTTTCAAAAGTTTTATTAAGAGCGTTTAACCAGCCGTCGTATAGCCGTTTAATTTCGCTTTTTTGCAATTTGGGTATAAATATTTTTTCTGTTTGATGCAGATCGGAAATACTTTTCCTTGACGGGTAGAAGCCCACGGTAAGTCCTGCAAGGGCAGCTACTCCCAGCGCCGTGGTTTCTTTTTCTTTCGGTCTGTGCACTTCAATTCCCGTGATATCTGCTTGGAACTGCATGAGAAAGTCGTTTGCGCAGGCTCCTCCGTCTGCATCCAGCTTTTTCGGATATGCGTTTAACGTAACGGACATTGTATCAATGACGTCTTTGGTTTGGTATGCGATGGCTTCTAAAGCCGCTCGTATAATGTGGTTCGCATTTGTGCCGCGTGTCAGGCCTGTTATGGTTCCTCTTGCATACATATCCCAATGCGGTGCGCCCAAGCCGGTAAAAGCGGGTACGAAGTAGACACCGTTTGAATTTTCAACTGAAAGTGCGGCGTGTTCAGAGTCGTGGGCAGTTTTTAGAATTTTTAATTCATCCCTCAGCCACTGAATGACTGCACCGCCCGTAAAGACACTTCCCTCAAGGGCATAACTGAAATTTCCTTTTGTTTCTGCGGCAAGTGTGGTAATAAGACCGTCGTTTGATAAGCAAAAGTCCTTTCCGATGTTTGCCAGAAGAAAACAGCCGGTTCCGTAGGTGTTTTTCAATGAGTTTTTTTCAAAACAGCCGTGTCCGAAGAGTGAAGCTTGCTGATCACCTGCGATTCCTGCTACCGGAATATAATGTCCTGATAAATTGATCTCACCGTAGCTGTCACCCGAAAACTTAACCTCGGGAAGCATTGATGCGGGAATATCGAATTCTTTCAGCAGGCGGTCATCCCATTTCAAAGTTTTAATATTAAACAGCATCGTTCGGGAAGCATTTGTAAAATCGGTAGCATGTACCTTTCCTCCCGTGAATTTCCACAAAAGCCATGTATCAACGGTTCCGAAAAGCAGGTCGCCCTGTTCTGCGGAAAAGCGAGCGCCGGGAACGTTATCAAGAATCCATTTGATCTTCGTAGCGGAGAAGTATGCATCAGGCATAAGTCCCGTATTCTCACGAATATATTCGGCAAGCTCTGTGTTCTTTATTTTTTCGCAAACGTCACTTGTGCGGCGACACTGCCACACAATGGCATTGTAAACGGGCTTGCCTGTAAATCTGTTCCATACAATGGTAGTTTCGCGTTGATTGGTAATTCCGACGGCGGCTATTTCTTCCGGCTGTACGTCGTGCTTTGACAGAAGTTCCCACAGGACTGCATTTTGTGAAGAATATATTTCCATGGGGTCGTGCTCGACCCAGCCCGCCTGCGGATAGATCTGTGTAAATTCTTGCTGCTGTAGGGCAACCGTATGTAAGTATTTATCAAATAGAATAGCACGCGAGGAGGTAGTTCCTTGGTCTAAAGATATTATGTATTTCTTTTCCATAAAAACATACCCCCTTTTTTAATAGGTAAATCAACGAATGTTTGCATTGCACATACATTATCTGATGTAAGTATAGCACTTTTAAAGACACTTCGCAAGAGATAAAATAAATTTAAAACGAAAATATTTTTGCGATTAAATGTTTGACAACACAGAACAAATGTGCTATTGTATTCGTACAAGGTTTTGACAGTGTCTAATAATGTCAAGAGAGGTGTTTTTATGTCGGAAGATAAGCGATTTGGTTCGGTCAATACTTTTTACGTTACGGATGACGTTGTTGATAATATTTATAAAAAATCGAATGAACCTTCTTTGTCGGAGAAATTAAAGATTTTGGGTATGGCTGCAAAGTACGACGTTTCCTGTGCTTCTTCGGGGGTTGACAGAAAGGGCAGCGGCTCATCTGATAATATGGGAAGCAGCATGGCCTGCGGGATATGTCACTCTTTTACGGCAGACGGACGGTGTGTATCACTCCTAAAAATATTATTGTCAAATGATTGTGTTTACGATTGTAAATATTGTATAAACCGAAGAAGTAACGACGTTGAACGTGCTTCCTTTTCGGTGGAAGAGGTGGTTTCGCTCACAATAAATTTTTATAAACGTAACTACATCGAAGGTCTTTTTTTAAGTTCGGCTGTTAAAAGAAGTCCTGATGATACTATGCTGGAAATTTGCAGGATTTTGTACAAGCTGCGGTTTGAGGAGGGCTTTTTCGGATATATCCACTGTAAAGCAATTCCCGGTGCGGATTCAAGACTTATCGAGTTTGCAGGAAGGCTTGCGGACCGAATGAGTGTTAATATTGAAATGCCGTCGGAACGATCTTTGTTAAAGGTTGCGCCGCAAAAAAGCAAGGCTGATGTGTTTAGGCCCATGAGATACATAAAGGAGCGCATTGCCGAAGATTTAGAATGCAAGAAAATACCATACGGAGGATCGAATCTCCTTCCAAATCGAAATCAGTTCGGAGCTCCTTTGCAGTCACGAAACGGTTCGGTATATCATGCAGCTTTGCCGAATGCTTTTAATATCATGCCGAAATCCTATGATAAGAGTTACCGCGGAGTAAGCAGAACTTTCGTACCAGCAGGGCAAAGTACGCAGATGATAGTGGGTGCAACCGATGACACCGACTTTGATATCCTGAGGATTTCACAGGCATTATACGGAAAAATGGAGCTTAAAAGAGTTTATTATTCCGCTTATATTGCAATAAATG
>JAZPZG010000059.1:0-19841 GCA_045544575.1 Clostridia bacterium | reverse complement strand
CTTATCCCCAAATGTTTATGGGCAAACAACCCATGGTATAGTTAATTAGCCGATTTGCTAAATTCCAACTGTTTATTGCCAGCAAGCATCGCCGTTGTGATACCACGGCGCTTGTCAGGACTATTCCTGAAACCTTTAAGGGCTTGGGATTATCCCAACAAACTGCCTTTTGTCCACAAAAGGCGATGCTTGCTGGTATGATCCAATAACGCTCAGATTTAACAAGCATCCACAACTACTTTTTCCCATATTTCCTCAAGCGTGCTGCCATCAATGCGTGCATTTTCAAACAAGTCACGACAAGAGTTGAAGCTCTGAGTGTTTTCTAAATCATCACTTAAATGAGACAACCCATCACTGGTATGTGTAATCCAATAGCTTTTTCCATGATATGAAAAATGAATCTCGTTTCCATATACTATAGCACTGTGCCGGACTGCCTCATATGTTTCCCAAGAAGGATCGTTAAATTCAGGAATTTCAATATGCCTGATGGCTTCAATTAATAGGGTATCATTACTAATATAAACTTGCTCACACAGCTCCTCTAACGAATTTCGATAATAAGGTTGCGCATCTGTAGCTATCAAGCTATATTGGGAACAAAATAAGGATTGACTTCTCTTGAGCGAGTAATATTCGGAATTATACCTGAATACCAAGAAAAAGTGCTTTCTTAAATAAACCTTGATTTCTTGTATTGTCATGTTCTTCACTCCAAATACCACAGATTAGTCTGTGGTTGTCTTTTCCCTAACCAAAACGTATGCAAATGCGGATTGCTGTGCGCCAAAGGATTATTGTGGATCGTAAAATCTATTTGTAAACTCATATTCCCTCTAAAATCATAATAAGTCCTCTGGAAATCACCGGCTTTGCCAGCATACAGTTTATCAAACGACGTGTTTGCTTTGCCCGTTGTAGGCACTTTGTGTACCGACTGTGCGTTTTGTTTTGGTTTAGCGGCATTTCCTGTAACTCCTGGGTTTGTTTGACCGATTATCATTGCCCCACCGCCAGCAATATTTAGTACTGTTTGGACAGTATCATACGCTTCTTGGTTTCCTCCCATTAATCCATCACGTATAAAATTTGTTCCCGTGAGAATCTCCCCTGCATTACTTAAAGTGCAAGCGCCGATTCCTGCCGCCACAGCATAGGTACCAACAGTTCCAATGGTGATTGTTGCACTTACCATAGTACCAGTTGCACCTATACTCGCTGCAGCGACGCCAGCAGCAACACCAACCGCGCCTGCCGATGCGACTACTGTGGCAACAAATACAGCCGCCACAGCCACGGTCGCCACCGCTGCAAATACCTGCCCCCAGGACGGCCAATTACCCGACGGATCGGACATATTAACCGGATTATTAAAGCAATACGCAAATAAGTTATATCCTTGTATTGAGCCGCCAACATCGGAGATAACATTATCCGCACTTATAAACCTACCCACCTCTGGATCGTAGTACCTGCTGCCAAGGTAGTAGAAGCCCGTCTCATTATCGTAGTAGTAGCCTCTGTATCTCAGCGGGTTTATAATTCCCACGTGGGTTGTGTCTGTTATCGCCGTGCCGTTTGCATCCGTTACGGAAAGAAGCTTGCCCCACGCATCGTAGGAATATTTTGCAACGACGTTTCCGCTTGTGTCGCGGATTTCAATTACGTCACCCTGCAGGTTCTTCACGTAGAAGTAAAGGATGCTCGTCGTACCGTTAAAGTACTTGAACGCTATGGGTGAGCCCTCTGCATCATACATGAAAGTAAGGGATGCAGAAGTACTCCAAGTTTCTGCCGTGAGAAGTCCGTCTTGGTAGTAGTATTGCTTACGGATTTTGTCGGTTTGTAAAAACTTACAGTAGCGCAATCCGTCAGAGCCGTAGTAGTAAGCAGCTACACTGCTTGAGTCATTTATGCTCGCTCTTTGGAGCTGATTTCCCTTGCTCCAAAGGAAGCCGTACGTTTTCAGACCGTTTCCGTAGCTCGTAGGATTTCCGTTCGCATCGTAGGTAATAGCATTGCCGTTATACGAGGTAAGAAGGTCTCCCCACTCGCTGTCACCGTATGTATAGTTTACGGTCTGCTGGTTTGATAGCGTTCCGCTGTTGTATGTGTATTTCTTCTTTGTAAGAATATTTCCGCTTTCGTCATACGTGTAGTAAACTGCGGTGCCTATCCCTGTAGCGGTAGTGTAGCATATCTCAGACAGCATACGATTTAAGGAATCGTACGTGTACTTCCAAGTGGTGGTGCTGTCCGTTATCTGCTTTATGTTTCCGACGTTGTCATAAGTATAGCCGTAAGTATTTAAAACGTTACTTCCAAGCTTCACTGCAAGAGAGCTTACGAGAGTAGACGTTTTACTTCCCGAGGTGTAATAGCTATACTCATGGGTCGGTTTTGTAGAGCCCGTAATCGCCTTACTCTTAACTCTGTCAAACTCATCGTACGTATAGTTTAGCACTACGTTGGTTCCTACAGCGTAGGCAATTCTCTGAACCGCGCCGTTCGTTTCCGAATATATGATACGACGCTGCAGCGTGGCTGTTCCGTTTTCCACGTCTGCAAGCGAAAGAATTTTCCGTCCCGCGGAATCAAACGTATTTTGCGTAACAAGAGCAGTTCCCGAGCTGTTTGTAAGCCTGTAACGGATAAGTCTTCCCAAGCTGTCAAACTCGTAATGATGCTCTCTGCCGCCCGTTTCCGTGCAAGAAGAAACTGCACCGTTACTGTCGTAACAAACCGTATATGCCGTAGCTCCATTATACTTTACCTCAACTACCCTGTCAAGCTCGTCATACGTGTTTTCAACGTACGTACCATCTGCATAAGTAGTCTTTATGAGCTTGCCGTTATTGGAAGCGTAGGTATATGAAACAAGCGGTACGGTATTATCTCCCACCGTAATTGCCGTCACGTTTCCGAAGTAGTCATACGAGAATCGGTATACGGTAGTCGCCGTCGTAATGGTTGAAAGCCTTCTTAAGTAATCGTACGAATACGAAACGCTTGCTTCTCCCGTATCGCAGGCGTTGTCCTTGTCAATATCGTTAAAGAGCTTGGTAAGCTGTCCTCCGGAGTTATAGACGTACGCAGTTCTTGCCGAGTTTGCATTGGTAACGTAATCTAAGAGTCCCAGAGCAGTGTCGTAGCTGTACGTCGTAGACTTACCCCTTGCATCGGTCACCTTAGAGGGGAAGTTTCCGTAATATGCGTAGGTTGCAGAGGACGAAATAACGAGGCTTCCCGAGCTTGGTGTTATTGTAATTCCGCTGACGTTTCCGTACGTATTGTATGCATACGTAGCCTTTACACCCGTATTCGAGGTAACGTCCTTTACCTTGTGTGTAGAATTGTTATTGCTGTCTGTGTAGTATGTATAGGAATACGCGTCTCCGCTTGCATAATTTTGAGACCGGACGTCTACACCCTCGTAGGCAAGAGACTGACTGTCGCCGCCCGGCTGAGAAACCTCCGTCACGTTGCCTTTTTCATCATACGTGTACGTCACAGCAGGCTCTAACGTAAGTGAAATATTATCAAAGAGGGCGCTGTTAATGTTATTTCCGTAATATGCGTAGACGTCTATTCTTGTAACATTCGTTTCGCTGCGAGCCAATGAAGGGATAATAGCTCCCGAAGCATATTGCCATTTACTTCGTATATTCGGATTGAAATTTACGAAAAAAGAATCCATCATGCCATCCGAATAGTAAAGTATAACTCTTAAGCCAAAATCTCTGTTTTTGTGTGCATAGGTTTGATTTCCTTCTTGGAAACTTCTGTCAGTACTTGCCGCGGCATCTGCCTTTGCCCAACCCGAAAGCACAAATGCAACATCCTTAGCAGGTCTTCTGATTTGAGCATATTGCATTACAAAGCCGTTGCTGTCCGGAACTCCCGTAATCTTTATTGCCCCGTTTCCTGAAAGACCTGCTCCCGAGTAATATTGCCCCTGTCCGCTTGCAGACCATTCGGTCGATTTAGTAAGTCCGCCGTTTGAGATAAGATTATACGTTGAAGCGGTTTCTGCTTTTTCAAGCTGAATACAGTCAAAATATGCAGTTCCCGTTGCATTTGCCAAGGTCAAATATATTTTCACTGAGGTTGTGCTTGCACCCGCCGTATACGTACAGCTGATTCTTTGCCAGCCGCTTTGTATGTTGGTATTTGTACTTCCCGTATAAACTTCGCTGCGATTTCCAAGCTGTATAAACGCACCGCTTATCGCTGCATCGCTTGCAACTATGGACTCAGTTTTTAAATAGGCAGAGAGAGTATACGTTTCTCCGGGCTCTACCGTTATTGTTTTATAACAGTTTACCTTTCCCGTAGCCGCGGTGGAAGTAAGCTTAACTGACTTTAATCCTAAATACGCCGCGGTATTTACTATTTCTCCGCTATACCCGGTCGCAGTGCTTGCAATAGTCCAGGCGTCAGTATTTTCAAAGCTGCTGTTCGGAACAAGATTTTCTATAAACTTACCTGCAGAAGCAGACTTTTCTAACGTATTGTTTTTTCTGGGACTTGCAGTTGCCAAATTGTCGTTATACTCTGCGTTTGAAGCACCGTAAATCTCCTTTCCGTCAGCGTCAGTGGTGTAAGCACAAACAGTTCTTCCGAAGTTGTCAAAAAGATAGATATTTTTCAAGTCATCCGAATTTCCGTATACGTCATCAAGTCCGCTGTTTCTCTCGACAGTCCTCTTGTTTCCGTATGAAAAGCCTACCTTCTGTCCCGTGCCTGATGATGTGCCTTCTTGAACAGCAACAACCTTTTCCTTTGCTGTATTATAGTAATAGTTAAGATATTTGCCGCCTGCCGGATTTGAAACCTTTTTCAAATAACCTTCTTCGTCATAATCAAATATTATAATATGACCGGAAGAATACTTAATTTGACTTAAAACATACCATGTTATTGTAAGATTGTTTTGATCTGCTCTCATTCCGTGAGTAAACTGCACGTATTGTGTGGTGTCGAGGCAGTTCGTTATACGTTCGATAAGACCATTTCCCGCATTATACGTAAACGAAAGCTGATTAATAGCGGTAGTACTGCCCGCAGGATAGTATTTTACGTATGAAACCTTGTTGTTTGTGTACGTAAATTCCTTTTTATTTCCGTTAATATCCGTTATACTGACGATGTTTCCGCTTGAATTAAAAGTTTTCTTGTTACCGTAATCATCGGTCATAACAAATCTTGCAGAGGTGCTTGACGTGTTAATTTTTATGGTAAGGGCATATCCGTCCTCGCTTAAATAATTACCCGTCTCGCCGTCAGGATAATCTTTAAAATAAAGCTCCGTACCATCTGCATCGGTGTACTTAATCCACGTTACACCGGAAATGTCCACAACCTCCATTTGTTCATTAACGCTGAGTCTCCAGCTCTTTGTTGAGCCGTTATATACTTGGCTTACCTCTATCGGAATAACTGCTCCTGCCGTTTGGATAGCATTGCATGTGTAGACTAAATTTCCGTTAAAGAGATTAACGTAACCGCAACCCAAATTACCCATATCCTGCGTACTGTACGCCCATCTGCCGTCAAGACCTTTTGTATCTCTGTAGGAAATTGTGTATAAGGGCTGTGTTGCTACCGAACTTGTATTATCCGAAGAAATAAAGCCGACGTAACCGTCTGCGCTTTCGTTGTACGATTGAACGACAACGCCGTAATTAGCAGACGGGTTTTCGTACCACTCCTGACAGGCAGACGTAATGTCTAATTGGAAAAGTTTTGTTGCGGTTCCCGCCGTAACCGTCACGTAATCATGCAGCTTGCTGCCATAGCTTGGCTGACTGTTCCAGCATACCGTACTTTCGTTCCAACTGCTTGTTATCTTCTTTGCAACCATGTGAATATAATTGCTTGCAGAATTATACGAGTACCATTCGCCGCTTTCAAGCTGCTGAAGATTCAAGGTTGCGGAAACTATCCTCGCAGATGCGGGGAGCTTTGGAAGCGTGTTTATCTTAAAGAGTGACCTTGTATGCAAATAAGCGCTGTCTCCCTGTGAATATCCTGCGATAAGTATATGATAAGCTCCTGTTGTCATTGCAGGAGAGCCTTCTACAACGTATGCGTCTGAAATTTCATCCTGGCTTCTTCCACCCAAGATAAACGTAGGGTCTACCGTTACGGGAAAAACACGCTTTGTATCGGATATCCAAGCCTTGTCCGCATTTACGTTAAGAATATACCCTCCTGCCGTTTCCGTAAGGGTGTACGTTACGTCATTTGAAAAAGCACCCGCATTATCGTACATATATCCCTTTGGAATAACACAGCAAATTTCGTCAGTCTTCACGTTGGTAAAAACTATACTTCCGTCAGACTGCACTTCTGCGTTAACTCCGCTCGTTTCAAGCTTAAAGCTCCAAGACGTTTCAGCCATAGCAGAATTAAGAACAATGTCCTCTTTTATGCGATTACCAAGAGCAGTATAATTGATACTTGTATACGGTAATACCGACTCATACGAAACGGTTCCTCTTTTCCCGACGAGAGTCGTCAATTCTTCTGCCTTCGTCATTTCTTCCAAAGAGAGAGTATCTGCCTCCGCCAAAACAACCGCTTTGGTAGTCTTTAATTCTTCTTCACCGCAGAAGAATACGCCTATTGAAAAGTTATCCTTGCCGACCGTAAAAAGCTCTTGTTCGCCTGTTCCCGAGACAGCAACATTTTGTTTGAAGGCAACATTTACGTCACTGCTTTTAGGACTAAATACACTCTCGCCGTCAAGGCCTGTTTTAAGCTCAAGTGAGTTGTCATACTCTTTATATCCCGTGCCGTCAAAATAATGCACGTCATATGCGTATTTTGCAACTGTGTACGAACCGTCGGGCATTCGTATGTATTTTTCCGTTGGTGTACGCATGGATACAATCTCACACGGCTCGTCCGTTATATCTTGAAGACCTGATACAAGCTCACCTGTAATCAGGCTTCCGTCAGCAATCACACCTTCTGTGCCATCACTGCTTTTTGAACTTAAATTACTTGCATTTGCTTTAGCAAAAATGCCTACAGGCGGAATTTGTACTAAAATTGAAATGCAAATAACCAGGCTTATAAGCCTTAAAATGAAAGTAGATTTTCGTGTCATAATATTTGCCTCCTTAAATTTATATTTTAGGGCCGAAAATACCCTTCTACTATATATACAATTTAAAAAGCCATTTTGTGACACTTTTTTTGAAAAATTTTTTAAATTCAACAAAAAAGCGTCGCCGAAGCGACGCCCGTAAGCTTTTTGTTATTCAATCTCTGCGTAAAACACCTGTAAATTATCAAATTGGTATATCCACCGTATGCAATCGTTCTTTTTTTTACCATTTTCATAATGTCCGTACACTAAGAGTGTCGAGCCATCTTTTTGAAGTAGTACGTAATACAGTCCGATACCGTTACTATCGATAGGCGTTACCTCGTATGTAATGTCGTTATCTTGTTGTATTTGCACGGCCTTTTGTTTATCACTTTCGCCGTATTTTCCCATAAGATTAACAAAATCGGTATCTGCAAGCTCAATTTGTAGCACAGTGCCAAGCTCCTGTCCGTCCGTTATATTATGCAGCACGTTTCCGCATACTTGAACCTTCGGTACCAAAGTTTTGTCCATAACGTATGAAAACGGCAGAGCATCGTATATAAGAGAAACGTCATTCAACGCTGCTATGACTTTACTTTCTGCCTCATCACAGTCGACGTCAAACAATATTTTACGCAACTTCTCAATGTATTTTGCTCTTCCGGCATTGATGTCCTCGCCCTCTTTTACTATCCAGTATTCACCAATATAGCTTGAAATCGGGTTCTGCCACGGTATAACGTAGATTTTATCCTCATTAACATTATAAGTCGAGAGAATAAGACGCATCTCCTCTGCGCGAGTACCTCTCAGATTAAGCAACTCTTCCGACAACCAATCTCTTCCCTGTTCATTGTGTGGAAGCAGGCCGAAAGAATAACTACCCTTTGCCATCTGCCACACGTAAACGTCAAGCCCTTCCGAGGCATCAAGGCCAAAGTACTGAGGAAGGCGCCCCTTTAAAAGAAGCTGTGCTTCACTTAACGCTGTATCGTCCGTCTCACCGTAATTGGGTTTTGGTTTCTTTGGATCAGCTAAAAAGCATACCGATACAACTACGCAAACGAGCACGCTGACAATAATTCTGCAAAAGTCAAATTTCGTGTGTCTTATCCTCAACTTTACGTACTCCCTTATTTATAATTGTAGAACCATATCTGTCCGGAGCGCTTAGGAATACTTACCGTATAGCCCTCGGCAAAATCCTTGCCCAAAAGTGTAAATGCTTCGCCGGTTTCCATATTTTCAAAGCTGTACGTGGCATCGCTCTCAATATCAAAGGGCATTACCGTAAAGCTTTCTTCCTCACATGCATTGTTTCTGAGCACCTGGAAAAATCCTATTTTATGTGCAGGGTCGTTAAACTGCATTGCGTAGTAGTCCTCTGCGCTCTTGCGGCACTCTGTGAGAGGATAATAGTCACCGCTCAACATTATTTCAGCTGCTCTGCGCCAAATGGGTTCCATGGTTCTTCCAACTTCGAATATTTCATCACTGTCATTATATTGAACCATTGCAGTTACCGCCGGAGCCATTGCACAGTGGAAAGCAAATCTGTCTACGGGAGCATTGTTCCAATCTACGTATTTTCCGTCTCTATCCCAGCTCAGCGTATGCGCGCGGAAATACGGTATCCATTCGAACATCTCTCTGTGCTGCTTTTGCTTAACGGGATGATTTCCGTATCCCACGTCGGTATAGTGCAAAGGAACAGACCTTCTCATCGTCTCAAGGTCATTACGTCTTCCACCGCTTGCACAAGAATCAATCCACAGTCCGGGATTGCGTTCAATGAGAGCATCCCAGTAGCGCAAATATCCCTGTACGTGCTGATTCTCCTTCATACCCAATCTGTCGGCGGTTTCATAGCGAATCCAGGTATAAAGAGGCGCAAAATTAAAGTCCTGACGGTAAATATGTACACCGTTTTGCTTAATAATATTGTCAATGTGGTCTATAAGCCAGTCGCAACATGCCTTGTTACCAAGGTCAAGCAGACTGTTACCGTCTCTGTCTTCTGCGCTTAGTACCCAATCTCCGAGCTTCTGCTCAAACCACGTACCCTTTCGGATACGCTCAGGCTCAAACCAAAGCAGAAACTGAATATCATTTTCAACACACTTCTTACTGAGAGGCATCATCGTGTTAGGCCAATTGTCTGCATTAAGCTCCCAGTTACCCGTTGTTCCCCAATGACCGTCGCAAGGATACCAGCCCGCATCAATCCACCATATATCAGGCTTCAAGCCCTTGCTCAAATACGTATCAAGTGCCATAATCTGATTTTGCTCAGTTGCGTTGCACCATTCCTCACCACCGAAAACACCCCAGGTGTGGAGAACCATCTTAGGAGGAATTCCCTCTCCGTTTTCTTTCGGAAGAACGTGCTTAAAATACCAACGGCGCCATATATTTCTGCCGCGGTTTTCGTCTCCCGTATATCCCATAAGCGTCATTTTAGGAGTGCGAATCGTTTCTCCCGGCTGTAAATACATATGGGTACGCTGTTGCTTTGCATAAAACGCAACGCCGCCCTCTATCGGAGAGAACTTGGATTCCCACTGTCCGGGCCAGCCTATTGCCATATTAATACTGTATTCATTAAACATTAATCGCATGTAAGGAAGCGCCTCTTTACAAGGATTTCCTCCTTCGGGATAAAGTAATATTTCTTCGTTTACCTTGTCATAAAAATATTCATATCCTTCGGTATTGCAGGTATCTCCGTTTCCGTGCATAAGCACAGGCTCAGTGCCCTCAAAAACACCGTCCGTAATTTTTATATCAGAGATAATCTGCGTATTTGCATTTCCCCTGTTTGTAAAATAAGCAACCCACTCCGTAACAGGAAAATCACGATACTCGGTACACTCTGCTTCTATCTCAAGGCCCTCCGCATTGCAGCCTGTAACGGTAGTGCGAACCATTGTACTGTCAATGATTTCACGTCTTACCTTGGGACTGAACTCTGCAGGTATGCCTTTTATACAGGTATCACCGTATTTAAAGGAAAGCGGTACTTCTTCCGCCGAGGCATACGGAAACAGCTTCGCCGTCAGTTTCATATCATTTTTTGTAACACTGTTTGTGTCCATAGGAAAACCTCCTGAGATTGTCTATACATTCTTAATGATAACAAGAAACCCCTTGCAGCAATAAATGCCGCAAGGGGGCAGCTTACAAATATAAAATAAATAATTATATTAATTATGCTTTTCTTACATTTGCGGCCTGGGGACCCTTAGCACCGTCAACAACATCAAATGTTACTTCCTGGCCGTCCTCCAAAGTCTTAAAGCCCTCTGTCTGAATTGCAGAAAAATGTACAAATACATCTCCGCCGTTGTCTCTTGCGATAAAGCCAAAGCCCTTATCAGCGTTAAACCATTTAACTTTTCCGGTTTCCATAAGTTACCTCCTAAAATATCTGCGTCATTGTCCGCGGCAGCCTCCTCGCTGCAGGCAAACGCGCCTTATGCACTGTACCACTAAAAATAAGCTTTGTCAACAAATTTATTGCCAAAAAGTGGCTTGTCGTGATATTATATTGAAAGTTAGAACAGGAGGTATTTTTATCATGTTAAAGTTAAAATATTTCGACAAAACTGCAGACAACAGAGACGTCTATTCAGTTACTTTAGAAAATTCCGAAGGAGAGTCCGTTGAGATTTTAAACTACGGCGCAACTGTAAAATCTCTCTTTGTTAAAGATTCTTCTTCCGTATTGCGAGACGTAGTTCTCGGATATGACAATATGAAAGGCTATGAGGAAAACACTTCCTACTTCGGAGCTGTTATCGGCAGATGTGCAAACAGGTTGACAGGCCCCTCTTTTACCTTAAACGGTAATATATATTATTTATTTGACAATACCGGAAGCGGAGTTGCTCTTCACGGCGGAAAAATAGGCTTCGATAAAAAAATCTGGAATATAAATCTGCCCGAAGCAAACCCTGCCGCTTTTGAAGCACTTAAAAGCGGCGCAGAAATTATGTCACCTTCCGATTCGGTTTCGCTTACCCTCTTGTCACCTGACGGGGAAGAAGGATATCCGGGAAATCTTACTTTGACCGTTAAATACACTTTTACGGATGATGCACGACTAATCTTGGAATACAAGGCTCAATCAGATGCCGACACAATTTTAAATATTACCAACCACTCATATTTTAATCTTGACGGACACGATTGCGGCCATGATTGCCTGAAAACCTACGTAAGAATTTCTGCGGACAAAGTCACTCCTTTAGGTAAAAACCTTGCTCCGACAGGTGAATTTTTAAGTGTTGCCGGCACTCCTTACGATTTTAACGAGTTTAAGCAGATAGGACAGCAAATTAACGACGATTATCCTCAGCTTATTGTCGGCAGCGGCTATGATATAAATTTTGCACTGAAAAAAGATCCGATAAATGCTCCCGTAACCGAATGCTACAGCACGGAAAGCGGAATTTGTATGAGAACCTATACGGATCTCCCGGGTGTTCAATTTTATACAGGAAACTTCATAGAACCGCATACCGGTAAACAAGGCGCACAATACGGAAGACGCGGAGCTTTCTGTTTTGAAACACAATTATTCCCCAACGGAATCAACGTACCTGAGTTTGACTCCCCTATTTTAAAAGCAGGAGATGTTTTTGAAAGCAAAACCGTATACGAATTTGATACAATCGGTTAATTAGAAAAACCGTCTTTTCTCATTTTGCGGCGCGTAAGCGCCGCATTCCATTCCAGGCGCTGCTTTTCTGTTTCTATTATCAGACCCGGCACCTCTACGGGGTTGCCGTTATTATCGATTGCTACCATTGTCAGATATGCAGTGTTTATTACCCTTCGAGTACCATCCAAATTTTCCACAAACGTTTCAACACATACGTCCATGGAAGTTCTTCCGACGTAAACTATATGACCGCACAAAATAACTGTTTCATTTGCATACGCGGGCGCTGAAAACGTAAGCCCTGAAACGCTTGCGGTGGTAACGTTCGAATTTGAATGTCTTCTTGCTGCAACTGCGGCTACAATATCTATCCAAGACATTATTTGTCCTCCGAAAAGTCTGTTATAACCGTTAAGATTAGACTGTGTAATCACCTGCACCTGCTCGGAGTATGAATCGGACACCCTTTTTTGTTCTTTTTTTAAAATTTTTTTATTATTTTCCATGTACGCTCCCAAAATTATTAAAAAAACAAGCGCAGGAATAAATTGTTTCTGGCAATTCATTCCTACGCCCGGCCGACTAATTAAAATTAATTCTAATAAAAGCTTCAGCAGTTTTTGCACTCGTAGCTTGCACACAAGCTCTCATCACTCTTAGTAGAATTGCAACCCTTCTTAGGAGCAACTTTAATTCCGGAAAGAGCACACATACAATCACTGGTAACGTTGTGCTTGCAACTCTTTACGTCACATTCAATTGTCTGAGAACCTTTTTGAACCATGATAATCACCGTACCTTTTCTTTTTTTTGCCTCAAAAGGTTAAAATCGATTTGAAGCTTACGGTATTATTATGTTTAATGTTAAGCTCTGCTATTCATTTATTTTACAAGTTTTTTCTGTACTTTGTAAAATAATATACCAAACCTGCTTCAGTATCTGTTTCAGGGTTACTCACAAACTCTTCACTCTTCCACTCAAGCGTCCAGTCGGAATCACTGTCAAGATTTGGAATTTCAGCGTCTTTTTCGTACGATTTTTTAAACTTTGTAACGTATGCCGTGTCACAATAAGGCAAAAGCTGTCTGTACACACTTGCACCGCCTATAATAAACACGTCCTCCGTGTTATATTTTTTGAGTTCTTCAAAAAGCTCATCAAGCGAATGTACAACTATAGCTCCCTCAGGCTTGTAGTCTGCATCGGGATGAAGCACGATGTTCGTTCTGTTCTTAAGAACTCTTCCTCCGGGGAAAGTAGCCAGCGTATTTGAACCCAGCACTACGATTTTTCCCGTGGTCAGCTTTGCAAAATTGCCGAGATCTCCTTTGACACGCGCAAGCAAATCGCCTTTATATCCTATGCCCCACTCATTATCAACTGCAACGATTAAATTCATAAATAATCCTCCGAATAAATCTCAATACTACTAAATTCTTCCGAAAATATCGTTTATTTCCGCAAAATAATCGCTATCAATTCCGTCAATCGTATCCTTCGTTGCTCTATATCTCCAATTCTGCACACCTACACCGGGTACGTTCATTCTTGTATCACTTCCAAAACCGCACATATCCTGCAAAGAAATAATTGCGAGTCGTGAAGGAGATTTCCAGACTGCTTCTATAACGGCACGACACGATTTAGAATAATATCCGCCGGTACGCCAATCATCGCCGTATCCTTGGTATCCGCAATATCTGAGAACAAAGTTACGCTCCTCTTCAGTCGCATCCCAAAGCCAACCGAATAACGTATTATTATCGTGTGTTCCCACGTATGCAACACTGTTTTTAGGATAATTATGAGGAAGATGAGTGCTGTCCTTCGTTTCATCATAACAGAACTGTACTACTCTCATCTGGGCAAAGCCTGTCGTTTTCAAAAGACTCACAACGTCTTCACCGTAAACGCCAAGATCCTCTGCTATAATGTCGCCGTCTTTATATTTTTTCCTCACGGCATCAAAAAGATCCTGTCCCGGACCCTTTTCCCATTTACCTTTCTTCGCCGTCGTAGCTTTTGCAGGTACTGCCCAATAAGAAGCAAGTCCTCTGAAATGGTCTATTCTCAAAACGTCATACAGTTTAAGGGCTGCACCGAGACGGTCACCCCACCATTTATAATTCTGCGCTTTCATCTCAGCCCAATCATATATGGGATTTCCCCACAACTGACCGTCCTCTGAAAAATAATCCGGCGGAACTCCCGCAACCTTCAGCGGTTTTTCATTTTTATCGTCAAGTACAAATAAAACCGGGTTTGCCCAAACGTCACAGCTGTCAAGTGCAACGTAAACCGGCATATCGCCGATAATTTTTATTCCCTTACTGTTTGCATATTCCTTAACTTCAGCCCATTGTTTAAAGAACAGATATTGTACAAAAACAGCAAATTCTTCCTCTGTCCTTAAATCTTCTTTGTTTACTTCGGGAAGCTTCTTCCACTCCCACCAAGGAACGTTATTGTACAAAACTTTATTTGCTCTGTACTCAGAATATTTTTTTACCCACTTATTTTTTAATACAAAGGACTTTATTTCCTCACTGATAATTTTCCCGACTTCCTCTCCGGCAGCACAAAGCTTTTTATAATTTGAAAAAGCTTTTCTTAAAACGATGTTTTTCTTTTCAAAAACAAAGCCATAATCCACAGTATAAGGAGACCCCTCGTATATACAATCATACAGGTCATTTACGTCTATCAAGCCCAAGTCCAAGAGACCTCTCGGATCAATATAAAGAAAATTTCCCGCAAAAGCACTGTCGCTGGCATAAGGAGAATTTCCTTCATCAAGAGTTCCCAACGGTAATATCTGCCAATGACTGAATTTCATTTCAGCTATTTTATCTGCAAAAGCCTTTGCTTCTTTTCCGAAAACACCTATTCCGAAAGGTCCCGGAAGAGAAGAAATATTCATCAAAACTCCTGCTTTTCTTTCTGATACCATGAAGAAACTCCTTTCTTAAATAGCAACCTCAAATTTAGCAACTTTTTCGCCGTGCACGTAATTTTCTACCTTGAAACTATCAGGAGTAAAATCGTAGAAATTAGTAACGGAAGGATCAAGTGTTACTTTGGGAGACTCATAATGAGGTCTTTTTATAAGCTCTTCGACAATCGGAATATGTCTGTCATAAATATGAGCATCCGCAATAACGTGAACAAATTCACCGGGTTTGAGTCCGCAAACCTGTGCAAGCATCATAACCAAAGCTGCATATTGAGCTACGTTCCAACCGTTTGCCGCAAGCATATCCTGTGATCGCTGATTTAATATAGCACAAAGTCTATCCTCAACTACGTTAAAAGTCATGCTGTATGCACAAGGATAAAGTGCCATTTCATGTAAATCTGAAAAATTATAAAGATTAGTCATAATTCGTCTGCTGCAAGGATTATTCTTTAAATCATAAATAACCTTGTCAATCATATCAAATTCGCCCTCTTTATATTTATGCTTAACACCTGCCTGATAACCGTAAGCTTTTCCTATGGAACCGCTTTCATCCGCCCAGCTATCCCAAATGTGGCTTCCCAAATCATTTACGTTATTCGATTTTTTCTGATATATCCACAATATCTCATCAACTGCAAGCCTTAACGATAATGGTCTTATTGTAAGAAGAGGAAATTCCTCGGCAAGATTATATCTGTTAACTACACAAAATGATTTTTTAGTATAAGCAAGAGTTCCGTCAGGCCATTTAGGACGTACTTTTTCATCCTTTACCCAAGCTCCTGTCTCGAGAATCTGTTTACACGTATTAATAAAAGCAACGTCTGCTGCGCCCATAGTTATACCCCCGCTTTTGTTTTAGATATATTTAATATGATTTTATCATTACTTAAAATAATACGCAAGATGAATTTCTTTCAGTGTCATTATAATATAGAAAACAATAAAAACCTGTGGGTAAATGTGGGCAACTGTGGGTAAACCTGTGGGTAACTACCTAAAAACCCACTTTCAAAGGCATTTTTAGGTGTGGGTAATTTAATAAATTCAGAAAACTTTCTACATATTTAATATTATGCATCTAAAAAAAAGGCACACGCATTTCTTTTTCCCCCATCATACTTCTTTCCGGGAAATTTTTTACACTCACCGTATGATTCAATTTTTTCTTTTTTATAAAAACAACAATTTTCACAACTGAAAGAAACTGTTCTTTTTAATGCAATATCATCTTTTTCCGAATTTTCTTTTTTTTCTTTAAACATGTCACAATACGTAATATCCGTCTGAGGTCCGTTTTCCATACACATAAGATATCCGTCTGCAAGTCTTCCCGCGTAATTCTCACATGAAATACATGAAATATCTCTTCCAAACATCCTGATACGCCCCCCTTTTTCTTTAAAATTAAATTATCATAACATCTTAAGAAAGTAAAATTTCCCGGGAAATAAAAAATTAAAAATTTTTTTATTTTTTTTAAAAATTTTTTAAAATGTGTTTTTTCACAAAAGATTGTATTTAAGAAATTTTTAATCAACAACATCTTGTAAAAATCAAAATTATTTCTGTTTTTTCCCACAAATAAAGGAAAAATTGGGTGTTGCACAAAAAAATTTTTTCTGTTATAGTAATCACACTTCATAATACAAAAGATAATTAAACTACACTCAACCATAGACACTTTTCCTTATTTTGACGTGATTATGGTTGTTTTTATTTTGCAAAGCGCTACGACTTTATGGAGGGAAATAATGTTCACTTACGACTATATTGAAATCTGGGATAAGTTCACAGAAGCTTACCGAAACATCTTAAACTCAGATTTATTCTATAGCGCATATATATTGAAATCTAAACTGCTTTTTATAAACAGCAGTACTATTACTATATATTGTGAGAATACTTTTGTTAAAAGATTTTATAATGAAAGATATGATACGGTATCATCTGTTTTTGCTGAAATTTTAGGCAGAGAATTTACTCTTAACTTTACTACCGAGATGATAGAAGAGCCTGCTAACAAATGTGACTCTATTTTTGCAACATCTCCTGCTACAAATGGTGATTCCGAGTCTTTCCGTTCTACACTGAATCCTCGCCTCACTTTTGAGAATTTTGTTGTCGGAAATAATAACAGACAGGCTTTTTCCGTGGCACAGCAGGTAGCATTTAATCCCGGAACTCGCTTTAACCCTGTATTTATCTACGGAAACTCCGGATTAGGCAAAACTCACCTTCTTCATGCAGTAGGTAATGAAATATTAAGAAGAGATCCTTCTAAAAAAATATTGTACGTTCCTACAGAAACCTTTACAACGGATTTTATTACGTCTATTCAGTATAATAAGACAGAAGCTTTCAGGAACAAATACCGTTCGGTAGACGTTCTTTTGATAGACGATATTCAATTCATTGCAAACAAAGAAGGAACACAGGAAGAATTCTTTAATACATTTAATGAGCTTCATTCAAAGGACAAGCAAATTGTTATTTCATGCGATAGAAAGATTTCCGAAATAAAAGATCTTGCCGACCGTCTTAAGACGAGATTTGAAAACGGTGTTATTACTGATATTCAGGTTCCCGATTATGAAGTACGTGTGGCCATTATGCTTAATAAAACAAAAAGCCTTAATATGGACATTCCGGACGAAATTATTGATTCAATAGCACAGTCCGATATAAATAACGTACGTGAAATAGAAGGCATACTTAACCAATTTCTTTTAATGACGTCACACGGTCAGGAAATTACTATGGAAACGGCTAATTTAGCTCTTAAACATCTTAATATTACTGAGGTTAAGGAAGTTAACACCGACTTGATTATAAACGTTGTATCGAGATATTTTAACATAAACGTTTCCGACATAAAATCAAAGAGCAGAACAAAGAAAATAGTAATTGCAAGACATACAGCTATGTACTTCTGCAGAGAAAAGCTCGGATACTCATATTCACGCATAGCAAGAGAATTCGGTGGTATGGACCATACTTCGGTTTCCGACGGGTGTAAGAATATGCAGCAGCTTTATCTTACCGACAGTGATGTAAAATATTACATAGATGAAATAAAAAGAATGATAGGTTAAATCCGCAAGCCCCCGACAAAAATAAAAATTGTCGGGGTTTATAAAAAGAAAAGACGTTTCAGTTGTTAATACTTTGTTCACAATTGTGGGTAAATCAATACAAAATATGGGTAACTTTTTAATTACCCACATTCAACCCACATCTAAAAACATTATAATTATCAACAAAAACAGACTTTTCCACAAACCCACACCCCCCTATTACTACTACTAATATATATCTTTTATATATAAAAAAATAAAAATAAGCACGCATGCTGAGTCGGCCGTGAAGTCAAAGAAAATTTTAAAAGGGACTTTACTAAATTTCAAAAAAAATATATAATGACTGTAAGCGTCGGCTTCATTTAAAACATTGATATGACGGAGGAAAAAAATATGAAATTTACCTGCAACAGAGATAATTTGATAGAAGGCCTTAATATAGTTCAAAAGGCTATTCCGAGTAAATCAAATACTCCCGTTCTTGAAGGTATTCTTATCGAGGTAAGCGAGGATCTTATATTGACGGGTTCAGACAGCGAAATAAGTATTACATATCAATTTCCGGCAATCATAGAGGAAATAGGCGGCGTTGTTGTTTCATCAAAAACTTTTTGTGACATTATCCGTAAGCTTCCTGATATTTACGTTACTGTAGAAACGTCAAGCGATGGAAGTGAGCTTATTATTAACAGCGGCGGTGCTCATTTTGAAATAAATCTTATGAACCGTTCTGCATATCCTAAAATTAATTTTATAAATACGGATGATGTTTTTGCTATATCTAAGAATAATTTACGCTCTTTGATTAAGCAGACTGCTTTTGCAGCCAGTCAGGAAAATTCAAGACCCATTCTCAAAGGTGTTTTGATGGAAAACAAAGAGAATATCTTGCGTTTTGTTGCTATTGACGGTTTCAGACTTGCTCTTAAGTATATTGAGAGTGATTTCGGTAAGGATTTCAGCATAGTTGTTCCGGCAAGAGTATTAAACGAGTTGTCAAAGATTATAGACAAGGGCGACGAAATGATAAACGTCTGCTTCAGTGATACTCAGATTATGTTTTACACTGATACGTTTAAGATTGTTTCTTCTTTGCTTAAGGGAGAGTTTTTTGATTATGCAAAGATGATACCGGTTGATTTTACTGCCGTTATGAGTGTTGGAACGAGAGATCTTTTAGGAAGTATAGAGAGAGTTGCACTTGTTCTTGAAGATGACAGAAAATGGCCTATCGTTATGAAAACGTATTCTGATGAGGTTGTCATAAACGTAGCCGGTGAACGCGGTGTTTCAAGAGAAGTTATAGGTGCCGAAATTTCAGGACAGGAAATAGAGATTTATTATAATTCAAGAAACATTATGGAATGTCTCAGAGCAGTTGAAAATGATAGAATTTCTATGAAATTTACTTCTGCTAAAGGTCCAAGTATTATAATGTCCGAAGAAGATGAAAGTTTTCTTTTCCTTGTAATGCCGGTTAAGCCGAAGATTAGGTGATTTTGCCTTGTTTATCAAGAAAATTTATCTTAAAGATTTTAGAAACTATGAAAATTTGGAGCTTTCTGTAGCTCCCGGTATAAACGTAATTTACGGAAGAAACGGCCAAGGGAAAACTAATATTCTCGAGGCTTTGTTTCTTTGTGCCATCGGAAAGTCTTTCAGGACTTCTCATGACACAGAAATGATAAAAAATGACAAAAAAGAGTATTTTGTAGAAATCCGGATAGGGGATAATTTATTTTCAAAGATATCCGTACGATATGACAGGAAAAAATCTAAGATAATATGTGTTGATGGTGCATGTATTTCAAAAATGCGTTTTTTGATGGGCAAATTAGTAGCAGTTATGTTTTCTCCGGAAGATATGAGACTTGTAAGTGAAGGTCCCTCGCAGCGTAGAAAATTTATAGATATTGCTATTTGTCAGTTAAGCTCTTCTTATTATCATTCTCTTTTAATGTACAATAAAGCTGTAAAAGAAAAAAATATACTTTTAGCATCGGATTACAATAGGATAAATCGTATTGCTCTTGAAG